>NZ_JASPBG010000018.1:0-29276 GCF_030228125.1 Corynebacterium sp. UMB10119B | reverse complement strand
AGCATAGACAGGCGCTGAGTGCATAACTACGAGACAAAGTCCCTCGTGATGCACTCCAACAAAACATCCGCAGCCCCATTTCGGGGATTACTACAATCCTGTTACTACCATTTGCGTTTTGACGTGCGCTTCCAGTGCGTTTCCAAGGGCTCGCCGAGCCCCAAAATCTGCAACGCCACCCCCGAAAACGCCCCACATCCAACCTTGAGTGGAACAGACTCAACTTCTCGTGCGTTAGGGAGAGTGAACAACAAAACAAAACGCAAAGAGAAAGGAAAACGGACATGTCTTCGTTTAACCCAACTACGAAAACGCAGGAAGCGTTGCAGCAGGCGCTGCAGCAGGCGTCGGCGAAGGGCAACCCGGATATTCGCCCGGCGCATTTACTTGAGGCGATCCTGAAGCAGGAGGACGGCATCGCGGCGCCGGTGCTGCAGGCGACGGGTGTGGATCCGCAGACGGTCGCGAAGGAGGCGGCTGAGCTGGTCGATTCCTACCCGAAGGCGGAGGGCCAGAACATGGCGAATCCGAACTTTAACCGTGACGGCCTGAATGCGTTGAACGCGGCGCAGGAGTTGGCGGGCGAACTCGGCGACGAGTTCGTCTCTACCGAGGTGCTGTTAGCGGGTATCGCGCGCGGGAATGATGACGCGGCGGAGCTGCTGAAGAAGCGCGGCGCTACGTTTGAGGCGATTAAGGCGGCGTTCCAGTCGGTTCGCGGGAATAAGAAGGTCACGACTGAGTCGCCGGAGGATCAGTTCCAGGCGTTGGAGAAGTATTCGACGGACCTGACGGCGCGTGCGCGTGAGGGCCGGATTGACCCCGTCATTGGGCGCGACAGTGAGATCCGTCGCGTGGTGCAGGTGCTTTCCCGCCGCACGAAGAATAATCCGGTGTTGATTGGTGAGCCGGGTGTCGGTAAGACGGCGATTGTCGAGGGCTTGGCACGGCGCATCGTGGCGGGTGACGTCCCGGAGTCGCTGAAGGGCAAGACGCTGATTTCCCTGGATCTGGGCTCGATGGTTGCGGGCGCGAAGTACCGCGGCGAGTTCGAGGAGCGCCTGAAGGCGGTGTTGGACGAGATTAAGGAGTCCGACGGGCAGATCATCACGTTTATTGACGAGCTCCACACCATCGTCGGCGCTGGCGCCACGGGCGAGGGCGCGATGGATGCTGGCAACATGATTAAGCCGATGTTGGCGCGCGGCGAGCTTCGGCTGGTTGGTGCGACGACGTTGGATGAGTACCGCCAGTTCATCGAGAAGGATGCGGCGCTGGAGCGTCGGTTCCAGCAGGTGTACGTGGGTGAGCCGACTGTGGAGGACACGATCGGTATCCTGCGTGGCCTGAAGGAGCGCTACGAGGTGCACCACGGCGTGCGGATCCAGGATTCGGCGTTGGTGGCGGCGGCGGAGCTGTCGAACCGCTACATCACGAACCGGTTCTTGCCCGATAAGGCGATTGACCTGGTCGATGAGGCGGGTTCGCGGCTGCGGATGGAGATTGATTCTTCGCCGCAGGAGATTGATGAGCTGGAGCGTATCGTTCGCAGGCTTGAGATCGAGGAGATCGCGCTGCAGAAGGAGTCCGACGAGGCTTCGAAGGAACGGCTGGGTACGCTGCGCCAGGAGTTGGCGGATCAGCGTGAGAAGCTCGGTGAGTTGAAGGCGCGTTGGTCGAATGAGAAGGCGGAGATCGATAAGGTGCAGGCTGCAAAGGAGGAGCTGGAGCACCTGCGCAACGAGTCCGAGATCGCGGAGCGCGAGGGCGATTATGCGAAGGTCTCGGAGCTGCGCTACGGCCGCATTCCGGAGCTGGAGCAGCAGGTCAAGGACGCTGAGGAGGCGGCGGGGGCGTCGTCAAGGACGATGCTCACGGAGGAGGTTTCTCCTGAGGTGATTGCTGAGGTTGTGTCGGCGTGGACAGGCATTCCTGCGGGCAAGATGATGCAGGGTGAGACCGAGAAGCTGCTGGACATGGAGGCAATCCTGGCTGGTCGCGTTGTGGGCCAGAAGGAAGCGGTCGTGGCTGTGTCCGATGCGGTGCGGCGTTCGCGTGCGGGCGTTGCGGATCCGAACCGTCCGATTGGTTCCTTCCTATTCCTGGGCCCGACTGGCGTGGGTAAGACGGAGCTTGCGAAGGCCCTGTCGGAGTTCCTCTTCGATGATGAGGCTGCGATGGTGCGCATCGATATGTCGGAGTATGGCGAGAAGCACTCGGTTGCGCGTTTGGTCGGTGCCCCTCCGGGGTACGTCGGCTACGACGCTGGCGGCCAGCTCACTGAGGCTGTGCGCCGTCGCCCGTACTCGCTGGTGCTGTTCGACGAGGTGGAGAAGGCGCACCAGGATGTGTTCGACGTGTTGCTGCAGGTCCTCGACGAGGGTCGCCTGACCGACGGCCAGGGCCGCACAGTGGATTTCCGTAACACGGTGATCATCCTGACGTCGAACTTGGGCGCGGGCGGCGACCGCGAGCAGATCATGAACGCGGTGAAGTCGCACTTCAAGCCGGAGTTCATCAACCGCCTCGATGATGTGGTGGTGTTCGAGCCGCTGACGAAGGAGCAGCTGGTGGGCATCGTCGATATTCAGCTGGGCACGCTCGCCGATCGCCTTGCTTCTCGACGCCTCCAGCTCCGCGTCTCCGACGCCGCGAAGGCTTGGCTCGCGGACCGCGGCTACGACCCGGCCTACGGCGCGCGTCCGTTGCGTCGCGTGATCCAGCAGGCGATTGGTGACCGGTTGGCGAAGGAGCTGCTGGCCGGCGCGATCCGCGACGGTGATGCGGTGCAGGTTGACGTCGCGGAAGGCGGCGAGGAGTTGGCGGTGTCGGCAGCGAAGTAGCGTTCGGGCTACACTGCTGTCCATGCAACCAACGACGACGATTTACACACGGGTGGCCGTGCCAGGCGTGGAGAACGAGCAACTTGAGGCTCACCAGCTTGGCGGCGGCCACTTCGTCATTGCATCGGTGCCGTTTGTGGATGTGTCGTTGGCGGTGGGGGACATCGTGGAGTGCGTGCGCGTTGGCGGCATGTTCCACGTGAATAAGGTAGTGGTGCGCGGGGGCGCGTCCACGGTGCGGATTTTGCCGCAGGGGGAGTCGCCGTTTTCGCTGGCGGAGACGTTGTTGGCGTTTGGTTGCCGGGTGGAGATGGGCCCGGGTGGGATGTTGGCGACGTCGATAGGTGCGGATTGTCCGAAGGCCGGAATCGATGAATGGTTGGAGGGGTTGGCTGCATCGGGCGTGATCCAGCTCGCACCTGGCTATACTGCGTGAGCCATACGCGTATGGTGTTATGTATGACTGTTTTTATTTCTCCGCAGGAGCTGTACGAACGTATTAAATCCGGCAAGAAGCAGACGGTGCTCGATGTTTCTTGGGAGCCGGAGGCAGGCAAGGCCTGGCAGAAGTTCCAGTCCGAGCACATCCCGACGGCCGTCTACGGTGACCTGGAAGGCCACCTCGTGGGCATGCCGGGCCGCCGCGAGGGCCGCAACCCGCTGCCGTCGCTCGCCGTGATCGATGAGGCGCTCGAGGAGTGGGGCGTCGAGGCGAACCGCCCGGTCTTCATCTACGACCAGGGCTCCGGCGTCTTCGCCGCCCGCGCGTGGTGGATCATGCGCTGGGCTGGCCTGGAGCACGTCCACATTATCGACGGCGGCTTCCGCGAGTGGGAGGCCGAGGGCCTTAAGACCATCGCCGGCCCAGGCAACGTTGTTGTGCCGCGTGACCTGGAGCTGGAAGGCAGCAAGCTTCCGGTGGCGACGCTGGAGGACGTGCAGCGCTTCGAGGGCATCCTGATTGATGCGCGTGATGAGAAGCGCTTTGCTGGGCGTCGAGAAGTACTGGACTTGAAGGCGGGCCACATTCCGTCGGCGCTGAACCTGCCGGCGGCGGACCTGTTCTGCAAGGAGACCAGGAAGATCAAGGACACGGACTACATCCGCGACCGCTTCGCCAGCCTGGGCGTGACGCAGAATACGGACCCGGCGAAGATGATTACGTACTCGGGTTCGGGCAACCACTCCGCGCTGCTTATCGCGGCGATGGAGCACGCTGGCCTGCCGGTGGCCACGCATTATGTGGGTGGCTGGTCGCAGTGGAGTGCACGGTTGGGGAATAAGGTCGCCACGGCACTGTAGTATCAATCTTCGATGATTGCTTACGTGTTGTTTGGGCTGGCCGCGCTGCTCGTGGTCGCGGCTGTCTGGTTGTGGTTTGCACCTGCGTCTTCTTCCTTATCGACGCCCCCTCCGCCACCAGCCGAGCCCTCGCCTGAGGCTGAGCCGGACGTGGAGCCTGAGGCCGAGCAGGAGCCTGCGCTCGAGGTGGAAGAAGAGCCGGAACCAGAGCCCGAGCCTGCCCCGGAGCCAGAGCCCCAACTGGAGCCGGAGCCGGTACCGGAGCCGGAGCCCGAACCTGCACCGGCGCCCGAGCCTGCCCCGAAGCGCCCGCACCGCATGTCGGGCCTGCAGCTGCCGGGCGCGTCGCGCCGGGAGCGCCGCCTGTGGGCGGAACAGCACGGCTTCCGCTTCTCCAAGGTGGATGAGTACCTGGTCGACGAGTGGCACCGGGGTGCGGCGGCGTCCGGTGCGGAACCGCGCGATGTCGTGGCGGGCCAGGTCTACGGCCATGATGTCCGCGTGGTGGACCTTGGCGGGGTGACGGTGGTGGCCGTCGCAACGGGTGAGGTCAGCGACATCGTGGTGGATATGCGCCGTCCGCAGTTCCAGGCGGATTCCTCGGCGGATTTGGTGCTGGTGGAAACCGTCGAGGGCTTCGAGCTATTCACGAACGAGCCCGGTCCCGTCCTGCGCTTCATTGATGTGCGCGTGCGCACCGCCCTGCGCGAGATGCCGGAAAGCGTGTGCGCGGTGTGGTGCGAGCAGGACTGGGTGTTGGCCCAGCTGGAGCGCGGTTCGACGCCGCAGGACTGGGAGGACACGTTCGCGCCGCTGGCGTTGCTGGCGGACGCGGCACGCACGCTGCCACCGCGCGAGGCGGCGGCGCTTGCGCCGGTGCTCGGTGCCGAGGAGGCACCTGAGCCGGAGACCCCGCAGGTGCAGCGCCCGGAGGAACCACTTGAGCTGCCGACCCGCGTGACGGGCGGCGGATTCGGCGAGTTGGAGGACCACGAGATTGGGGCGGATTCTGTGGCGCCGATCGCGGACGGTTCACCTGCCGATGACGGCGCGCAGCTCTATGATTTGACCAGAGTGCGCCGCGAGCAGCAGCCCTCCACAATTTTCAACGACTCGTCAGACACCGAGAAGGAGCCAACCGATCATGAACGATAAAGCACGCCTTGCGCAGCTGGTCAAGGAACTCGCCGTGGTCTACGGCAAGGTCACGCTTTCCTCCGGGAAGGAGGCGGACTACTACGTGGATCTGCGTCGTGCGACGTTGCACCATGAGGCTGCGCCGCTGATCGGCAAGCTGTTGCGTGAGATGACGGCGGACCTGGAGTTCGACGCGGTTGGTGGCCTGACGCTGGGTGCGGACCCGGTGGCCACAGCCGTGATGCACGCTGACGGCCGCCCGATCGACGCGTTCGTGGTGCGCAAGGAGGCGAAGAAGCACGGGATGCAGCGCCGGATTGAGGGGCCGTCGATTGTTGGCAAGAAGGTCCTCGTGGTGGAGGACACCACCACGACGGGCAACTCCCCGCTGACCGCGGTGGAGGCCGTGCGCGCCGAGGGCGCTGAGGTCGTCGCGGTGGCTACCGTGGTGGATCGCGCGACCGGCGCCGCCGACGTCTTGCACGAGGCCGGCCTGGACTACCGATTCCTGCTGGGGCTCGAGGACCTTGGACTCAACTGAGCAGGCCGAGCAGGTGAAGGGGCCAACGGAGTGGAATGAAGGCCGCCACGGCGTGGGTCCTTGGGAGGGCCCGTGGCCGGATGACCCCCGACTGGATTCGCAGTTTTTGGAGGAAGGGGATCGTCGCAACGTAGTGGACGCCTACCGCTACTGGTCCCTCGAGGCGATCCGGGAGGAGCTGGATCAGCGGCGCCACCCGTTCCACGTCGCGATTGAGAACTTTGAAAACGACGCCAACATCGGCACCGTGGTGCGCACCGCGAACGCGTTTCTCGCCGAGGAAGTCCACATTATTGGGCGGCGGCGCTGGAACCGGCGCGGTGCGATGGTGACGGACCGCTACCAGCACATCCGCCACCACGCGACGATCGAGGACTTCGCCCAGTGGGCCAAGGAGCACGACCTGCCGATTGTGGCGATCGATAACACGCCCGGCTGCGTGCCGCTCGAAACGGCGGAACTTCCGCAGCGCTGCGTGTTAGTGTTCGGGCAGGAAGGCCCCGGCATTACGGACGAGACCCAGCGTGAGGCGTCGATGACGTGCTCGATTGCACAGTTTGGCTCGACGCGCTCGATTAACGCGGGTGTTGCCGCGGGCATCGCGATGCACGCGTGGATACGCCAGCACGCCGACTTGAGTACTGCTTGGTGAAAGGTGAAGGTTGTGGAAGAATCCGCCGCGGAAACATGGTCGCACCGCGCTGACCTGGCTCAATCGGCCGTGCAGGAGCGGCACGCCTCCCGCCTGTGGGGGCTGCCGAAGACAAACCTCGCGGTGGTCACGTGGCCGCCAGGCTCGAAGGATCGCCTCTACTGGCACTGGCACTACTGGTGGCAGGCCCACTATTTGGACTGCCAGATCGACGCCGCTCTTCGACGCCCCACCAAAACCCACAAGCGCCGCCTCAAAGACACCCTGCGTGGCATCCAGCGCCGCAACCTGGGCAAGCTGACGAAGAACAAGTACTACGACGACAAGGCCTGGCTGGCCCTGGCGTGGAACCGCGCCGTCGACGAGGGTTTGGCGCGCCGCACGAAGGCCCTCGACGCCCTGGAGTTCGACCTGCTCGCAGGCATCGACCCGGTGATGGGTGTGCTGCCGTGGCGCACGGAGGAAACCTTCTACAACGTGCCCTCGAACGGCCCGGCCGCCCTCTTGTTCGCGCGCACTGGCCGCCTGGACAAGGCCCGCGAGCTGCTTGACTGGACGTTCGACAACCTGGTCACCGAGTCAGGCCTGGTGCAGGACGGGATCCGGATGCGGATGCATGGCCCGGAGGTCGTCGACAAGCTGTATACGTACAACCAGGGCACGGTGCTCGGCGCGAGCCTAGAGATCGCGCTGGCGTTGCGCGCCGACGTCGGACTTCGCGACGACGAGCCAATCGACTCCTTCGCGTACTCAAAACGCGCCGACGATTCCGTGTTTTACATCACACATATCCGGGCAATCGTGGAAGCGATTGTCCTGCATATGGCTACCCCCCAGGGGGTGATTCTGAACAAGTCCTACGAATCCGGCGACGGCGACGGCGGACTCTTCAAGGGAATTCTGGCACGCTACCTTGCCGATGTTGCAGTCCGTCTCCCTGAAGATTCCCGCCAGAACATCGCGACCAAAAAGATAGCATCAAGGCTGATTATGGCCTCGGCGGAGTCCCTTTGGTCCCATCGTTTGGAGGTCGACGGGCTGCCGATCTTCTCCGCGCGGTGGACAGAAGACGCCCGCCTTCCCCACAATTATGGGCTCGGTCCTTCGTCTCTGAGCGAGGCCGTCGGGTTGGTCCGAATTGATGAGAGGGACCTTTCAGTACAGCTTTCCGGGTGGATGCTTCTGGAGGCCGCTGCACGGGTGGCGGCTGCAAATAGTCAGTAAAGCAGGCATACTGGTTGGCGTACCTAAGAAGCTCTAGTGGAGGTTATCTTCATGCCAATTGCAACCCCTGAGGTCTACAACCAGATGCTCGACACTGCAAAGAAGGGCGGGTTCGCATACCCGGCCATCAACTGCACCTCGTCTGAGACCATCAACGCCGCAATTCGTGGTTTCGCAGAAGCCGAGTCTGACGGCATCATCCAGTTCTCGACCGGCGGCGCAGAGTTCGGCTCTGGCCTGTCCGTGAAGAACAAGGTTGCTGGTGCCCAGGCGCTGGCTGCGTTCGCTCATGAGATTGCTAAGCACTACGACGTCAACATTGCGCTGCACACCGACCACTGCCAGCTCGAGGTTCTCGACGAGTACGTCCGCCCACTCATCGCGATCTCCCAGGAGCGCGTCGACCGCGGCGAGAACCCACTGTTCCAGTCCCACATGTGGGACGGCTCCGCTATCCCAATCGACCACAACCTTGAGGTCGCCCAGGAACTCCTGGAGAAGGCGCACAAGGCCAACATCATCCTCGAGGTCGAGATCGGCGTCGTCGGTGGCGAAGAGGACGGCGTCCAGGCTAAGGCCGGCGCGAACCTGTACACCAGCGAGGAGGACTTCGAGAAGACCATCGACGCACTGGGCACCGGCGAGAACGGCCGTTACCTGCTGGCCGCAACCTTCGGCAACGTCCACGGCGTGTACAAGCCAGGCAACGTGAAGCTGCGCCCAGAGGTCCTGGACATGGGCCAGAAGGTTGCAGAGAAGAAGCTCGGCCTCGCAGCCGGCACCAACCCATTCGACTTCGTCTTCCACGGCGGCTCCGGCTCCGAGAAGGAGAAGATCGAGGAGGCCCTGCGCTACGGCGTCATCAAGATGAACGTTGACACCGACACCCAGTACGCCTTCACCCGCCCAGTGGTCTCCCACATGTTCGAGAACTACGACGGCGTCCTGAAGATCGACGGCGAAGTGGGCAACAAGAAGGTCTACGACCCACGCTCCTACATGAAGAAGGCTGAGCAGGGCATGGCCGACCGCGTCATCGAGGCCTGCCAGGACCTGCGCTCCGTTGGCACCTCCGTGTCCAAGTAGTCGTACTGCTTGCTTTTCCTGAAACCCCCTGGGATCCTCGCGGTCCTGGGGGTTTCTTCGTGTGTGGGGTGGTTTGGGCCCCTTTGGGGGTCCTTTGGGGGTCCTTTGCGGCCTGCTGTGCACCAAAATCCCTGTTTGGCCAGGGACGACCTGGGGTTTTGTTGTGGCGGTTTTCTGGAATCCGGGAATTTGGTGTCTTGGCCTTTTGCGTGCGCACCAAATTCCCTCTCCAGGTCCCCGCGACCTGGGGTTTTACGAAGCCGCTTCTCCAAAAACCTGGAATCTGGTGTCGCCGCCTTTCTAGCCAGTGCCAAAGGACGCAATCCCTTCCGCCGAATCCGGCAAAAGCCCAGGTCGCGAAAAATGCGGTGCGTCTATTGGCACTGAAAGCGTCTGGAAGGTTCCAGCACTTCACACTTCATGCGGTTAGGTGTCTTGAAATGTGACTATTTTGTATTTGCTGTCGAGGGACTGCTGGCTTGGGGTGACAGGCTTGGCAGGCTTGTGTATACATGTATACATGAGTGGATCAGTGATTAGTTTGCGAATGGACGAAGTCCAGAAACGTCGGCTTGACGAGCTTGCTACAAAGACAGGTAGGCCAAAGGCGTTCTACATCCGTGAGGCAATTGAGGCCTATCTTGATGACGCTGAATATATCTACGAGCTTCAGGCTGAGGCGGAAGCTGTTCGTAGGGGCGAGCTGGAAACTGTTACCCTCGATGAACTTAAGGCCGAGTGTGGCCTGGCAGATTGAGTTTTCGCCTAGGGCACGAAAGGCGGTGCGACGGCTAGACAAGCAGGTACAGCGTCGGCTTTTTCAAGTCTTGGGTGATTTGTCGCGGTTGAATGATCCACGCGTCCGCGGTAAAGCCCTTGTAGGTGGAATGTCAGGGTTGTGGCGTTGGCGTGTCGGGGACTATCGGGTAATTGCTGAGATTCAAGATGACACGGTGACGGTGTTGGTGGTTGATGGGGGGCACCGTGGAGAAATTTATAGGTAGTGGACCGCCCTCACCCACGCTGCTCCCGTCGACCGGAACGAAAACGGCACGACCACCCGGGGCGCTATGGTTATGGCATGGCGAAAGAGAGAATGGGTACGCGCGCGCGGTTGGCGTCGGTGGATCAGTCGATTCAGGCGCGGTTGATGCGTGTGCGTAAGCGCCTGTTGCCGATTCTGCAGATGGGTATCGCGGCGGGTATTGCGTATTGGATCGCGGGGGACATTATTGGCAACGCGAAGCCATTTTTTGCCCCGATTTCGGTGGTGATCATTATTGGCATGTCGGGTGGGGAGCGTATTACGAAGGCGATTGACCTCTCGATTGGTTGTGCGCTCGGCGTGCTGGTGGGGGATTCGCTGTTTTACAGGTTGGGGGATGGGGGTTGGCAGATTGCGGCGATTGTGTCGGGCAGTTTGTTGATTGCGTCGTTCTTTTCGAAGTCGCAGTTGGTGAATAACCAGGTGGCGATTGGTTCGATTCTGATCGCGACGATTATGCCGCCCGGTGCGGAGGTGACGGGTTTTGACCGCACGATTGACGCGGCGGTGGGCTGCATGGTGGCGTTGGCCACGATTGCTCTGATTCCGCAGGGGCCGATGGAGCCGGTGCGCGCGGAGATTTCGAGCTTGATGGGGTTGATGAGTTCAGTGCTTGACGACGTCGCCTCCGGCCTCACCGACCGCGACCCCTTGGTGATCGATGATGCTTTGGAGGCGATTCGCGGGTCGCAGACGGATATTGACGATATGGCGTCGGCGGTGAACGCGGGCAAGGAAACAACGAAGATTTCTCCGTTTTTGTGGGGCGCGCGCCGCTACATTAATTCCCTGAGCTTGGTGATCCCGCCGGTGGATAACGCGGTGCGTTCGTGCCGAGTGCTGGCGCGTCGGGCGCTGGTGCTGTGTGAGGACGGGGACCACGTCTCGCCGAAGCAGATTGAGTTGATCGATGTGTTGGCTAAGGCGTGCCTGGACATTTCTGAGGTGTACGAGGTGAAGTCGCGGCGTGCGCAGGCAACGGTGATCCCGCAGATCGTGAACGAGTTGCGAGCGGTGGCGCAGGGCTCCTCGGTAGACATGCTGGAGAAGGACGCTGTGTTGTCGGAGTACGCGATTTTGGCGCAGACGCGCTCGCTGACGGTGGACCTGTTGCAGGTGTGTGGCATGTCGAGGGAGTCGGCGTTGGCGGCGTTGGCGCCGACCTCTGACACGCCGGCGTACCCGCCGGAGTCCTTCGATTTGCGCTAACCGCGCACCGACTGGATGTCGCGCAGGTGGCGGTAGAACGTCACCCGCTGCAGTGGCCGCGAGTGGGCGACACCGTCCACCACCAGCGTGATGTCCTCCCCGCCGGACTGTAGTGCCCGGCCGGTAAGCACGGTCGCCGGGTCCGTGAGGGCCGGGGCGACCGTTTTGCCTTTCGTGAGCAAGCTGCCCAGCGGCATGCCCGCAAGACCCTCGAGGCGCTGCGGGTCCACGCGGCGCCCCTCCGGGACGACAAGTGGCGTGACCAGCCGTGACGCCGCCAGCCCCGGAGCATCAGGGGTGGGCACCAGGCGCGCCCCGAACTGCCCGAAGAACCGTGCGGAGGGTTCCTCGCCGGTGCGCATCACCAGCTGCTGCGAGTCCACAACAATCTCCCCCACGTACTCATCGCGCCCATCCCCGTGGGAGAGCGTCGCCGAACCGGCCACCACCACGCCCGTGTCCGTCCTAATACACGGCGACGGCACCACCGGCCCCTCGACGGCCAGGTCCACGGACCCCGCGCCCCACGCCACCGCCGCCGGCGATGTCGGATCGGTGGGCAGGTAGGCCACCTCCACCCACATCACGTCCGCGCGCATCAGCCGCGTCAGCACAGCGCTCAGCGCCGCGTCACTGCCGGACACGATTACGCGCAGTCGCTCCTCCGGTCGCTGCGGCGCCAGCTGCGGGGCGCCCAGGTGCTCCACCGACGGCGACTTCTGGATCTCCGCCAGGCTCGGCGTCGGGTCGTGGGGGAGGGCGGAGCTGGCGGCGTCGAGAAGAAAGGAAAGCTCACTTCTCGACGGCACCTCCGGAAGTGTGACCTCCTCCGCACCCGGAACTGTGAGGGAGCTAGCACACGCACAATGAAGAAGACGCATGCCATTCACGCTACAATAAGCCCGGATTAGTGCCTATTAAAGGAGAGAGAATGTCCGCCATCATCATTGTCGGCGCCCAATGGGGCGACGAGGGGAAAGGCAAAGCCACCGATATCCTCGGCGGGAAAGTCGACTACGTAGTCAAACCCAACGGCGGTAACAACGCAGGTCACACAGTAGTTGTGGGCGGCGAAAAGTACGAACTGAAACTGCTGCCGGCCGGCGTGCTCAGCGAGAACGCCACCCCGATCCTGGGCAACGGCGTCGTTATCAACCTCGAAGCGCTCTTCGACGAAATCGACGGCCTCGAAGCCCGAGGCGCCAACGCCTCGCGCCTCCGCATCTCCGGCAACGCGCACCTCGTCGCGCCCTACCACCAGACACTCGACCGCGTCCAGGAACGCTTCCTGGGCAAGCGCGCCATCGGCACCACCGGCCGCGGCATCGGCCCCACCTACGCCGACAAAGTCGCCCGCGTCGGTCTGCGCGTCCAAGACATCCTCGACGAATCGATCCTCCGCCAGAAGATCGAATCGGCGCTGGACGTCAAGAACCAAATGCTGGTCAAGATGTACAACCGCCGCGCCATCGAAGCCGACGCAATGATGGACTACTTCATGTCCTACGCCGAACGCCTCAAGCCCATGATTATCGACGCCGAAAACGTTCTCAACACCGGACTCGCCGAAGGCAAGCACGTCCTCATGGAGGGCGGCCAGGCCACCATGCTCGACGTCGACCACGGCACCTACCCGTTCGTGACCTCCTCCAACCCGACCGCCGGCGGTGCCTGCGTCGGCTCCGGCATCGGGCCGACCAAGATCACGGCGACCCTGGGCATCGTCAAGGCGTACACCACCCGTGTCGGCGCGGGCCCGTTCCCAACCGAGCTGTTTGATAAGTGGGGCGAGTACCTGCAGGAAACCGGCGGCGAAGTCGGCGTGAACACCGGTCGCAAGCGCCGCTGCGGCTGGTACGACTCCGTCGTCGCCCGCTACGCCGCCCGCGTCAACGGCTTCACCGACTACTTCCTGACCAAACTCGACGTCCTCACCGGCATCGGCGAAATCCCGATCTGTGTAGCCTACGACGTCGACGGCGTCCGCCACGACGAAATGCCGCTGACCCAGTCCGACTTCCACCACGCCACCCCCATCTACGAGACGATGCCGGCCTGGGACGAAGACATCACCGGCTGCACCACCTTCGAAGAGCTCCCGCAGAAGGCCCAGGACTACGTCCTCCGCCTTGAGGAGCTCTCCGGCGCGCCGATCAGCTACATCGGCGTCGGCCCTGGCCGCGACCAGACCATCGTCCGCTTCGACGTGATGGATCGCTAGATTCCTGCTTCCTTCGAAGATCGGGACCTGGGAGACGCTCCCAGGTCCTCTTTTTGTTTGGAGCCGAGAGGTGGATATATGCCTCTCAACTTTATTCGGAAAATCGTGAACAAAATTGCAGTTTTTGTGACAGCGCACACAAGCAAATTTGTTCACAATTTCCCGACTCCGCTCGAGAGCACACCTTCCCCCTCCAGGGCTCATTCAAGCCCGTTCAAGTTTGCTCGCCACATACGCAGCTGAATATGCTGACCACTATGAACGCAGCAATGCCCGAAGAGCAGCAGTCAGAGCAGCAACAGCAGCTCGACAACGAGCCCATCACTCAGCTCGACCCCGCGCGGGATTTGAGGTGCGACCCTCGCCAGGTGCTGGTGCTGGGCGACAGCGTGGTTGAGGAGGAGCTCGCGTGGTCCTTCAAGCAGCTCGGGTTTGACGTGACGCATCTGCGCACCACTGAAATAGACCCGGAAGACATGCAGCAGCGGTATCCGTCGTTGACGGTGGCGGGCGCCGGGGTGGACTCTGAGGTGCTGAAGGAGCTGGAGGAGCGCGCCGGGTCGATTGTGGCGCCGTCGGTGGAGGCGCAGGAGCTGTGCAGTTCGCGTGAGGGTGTGCGGGCGACGGCGACGGATTCCTTGGGTTTGCCGACGTTGCGTTGTGAGTTCGTTCGTTCTCCGGAGGAGCTGGAGGAGGCGGCGTTGCGGTTGGGTTTGCCGGTCGTCGTGAAGCCGGGGCGCTCGTCGGAGGGGCAGGGCCAGACGGTGCTGCGGAGTGAGGAAGACTTGAACGTCGAGGTGGTCAAGGCGTGGGAGGCGGCTGCGGAGGTGGACCCGGAGGGTCCGGTGGTCGTGGAGCGGTTTATTGAGTTTGATTTTGAGTTGACGATTTTGGCGGCTCGTTCGGTGGACCCGGCGACGGGTGAGTTGGCGACGTGGTTCTGTGAGCCGATCGGTACGCGGCATGAGCGCGGCCGTTTGGTGGAGGCGTGGCAGCCGGCGGTGTTGTCGGAGGCTGCGGCGGGGAACGCAAGGTCGATTGCGGCGCGGATTACGGGGGCGCTCGGCGGGCAGGGTGTGTACGCGGTGGAGATGTTCGTGGCCGGTGATGACGTGTACTTCTCTGATGCGCGCCCGCGCCCGTCCTTGGATGGGTTGCTGACGCGTGCGACGCAGCGCCTGAACCAGTGCTCGTTGCACGCGAGGGCGGTGATTGGCCTGCCTATTGACGCCACCTTGGTCAGCCCGGGCGCAATGGTCCTGGTGGAGGATGTTGTCCCGAGCGTGGACGATCTGGCGAAGGCGATGTCGGTCGCGGAGACCGGGGTGCGTTTTGTGGATGGTGCTGCGGTGGTGACGTCGACGGGTGAGTCGGCGCAGGAGGCGCGGGACCGGGCGACGCTGGCTGCGTCGCGCCTCTGAACCGGGCCCGTGTTGGATTTGGACTAGTTTACTGGTTTAATTGACAGATTACTGCAATCTTTTTTAGAGATGGAGTTGTCTGCGCATGAACACTTCCCGGTTGGGTATGGCGGTGGTTGCTGCGGTGGTGGCGTCGTCAATTGTGGTGCCGCAGGCGTCGGCGCAGATTGATGTGGAGGCGGCGAAGCCGTTTCTGAACGTGGTTGCGCCGGATTATGCGCAGGCGCTGCATTCGACGGAGGCCTTGTTTTCGCCGGGGAATCCGGATGATCCGGCGACGGTGAGTGGTTCGGTGAAGCTGCCGATGGAGGTGGCGCGTTCGGCGCGGACGGTGAGTGCGTCGGCGAAGGTGCTGACGAACCGCAAGGGGGAGCCGCTGGGGCGGCCGGTGATGGTTGATGATGGTTCGGGGAATTTGACGCCGGCGTTGCATCCGGGGACGTGGGCGCCGGTGCGTCGGGAGCCGATTCGTGTGTTCGCGCAGTGGTATGAGGGCGTGTATACGGAGCATTCGTCGCCGACGTTTTATACGGAGGTGGATGAGAACGGGAACTTTTCGCTGAAGCTGCAGCCGTATGTGGATGCGCGTGGGGTGGAGCGTGAGTTTTTGGCGGATGCGACGGTCGGCGTGGTTGGTTCGGGTGATCGCGGGCGTGATCAGTTGCGTGAGAAGCTGCGCGTCTGGGTGGAGCTGCCGGAGAGCGTCCGGGATGACTACCGCCTGATTCATCAACCGGCGGGTATTGTGCCGCCGACGAATTGGTTGGGCAATGTGACGCCTTCGTATGAAACGAATGGTTGGTGGCGTGGCGGCAAGGTGAATGGGTTCTTCGTGGCGTACCAGGACCGGAGGAACTCGGCGCAACATCTGAAGGACCGCTCGAAGTGGGTTGACAATGACGGCTCGGGAACTCCGTTTGGTGTGTACACGGGGCAGATGTTTTGGAATACGGTGGATACGCCGTATAACCGGCGCTACCAGGAGTCGATGACGAACAATGCGGGGGATGCGCCGGCTGCTGGGATGATGGTGGTCGGCTCCTACTTGTCGGATGAGGCAGTGGCGAAGACGCTCGAGTATGGCAAGAAGCAGTTCGGCAAGAAGGTGCGTAGCCGATCGTGGACTCCGGAGGATGAGAAGCAGCTGCAGCTGTGGATTAATGAGCAGGTTGCGAAGGACCAGAGCTGGATCGCGGAAACCGCCGTGACCACGACGGACGAGAATGGTGACTTTAACCTGTACTGGCGGGGTACCTACGGTGACACTTACAGCTATCCCGGTCTGGTAGGAAGCTGGCATCACCGGGTTGCGGAGTCGTGGGATGAGGGCTCGTGGGCCAAGGGCAATATGTATTCGAAGCATATTAACTGGGATTGGTCGTTTGTCTCGATTTTGACCCCGGATGGCAAGGAGCTGCCGAACAACGTCGGCGCGATCCACCCGTGGGCGTTGGGGTACTGGGGTGGCCCGGGGCCCGGCGGTAGTTTTGATTATTGGTCGGGGTCGGACGTGCCGTGGTTAAAGCTTTCGGCAGGCTCGGCGTACGCTGGGTCGACGCTGGTGAGCTCGCCGCGCTACGCCTTGTCGACGGCCCCCTTGAAGTTCCACGTGGAGAAGCGGAACACGTTTAACAACTGGGCGCCTCCGGGGGAGACGGTTCGCACGTTTGGTTCGGGCGTGCCGCTTTCGAAGGGATTGAGTTACAAAATCGTCTGGTATGACGACGAAGGCGAACGGGTTCACGAGTGCAAGGCAACGACGCCGGATGACCAGGCGCGCATTGCGTCGTGTGACTTCAAGGTGCCGGATGATGCGAAGCAGGGCGATACGTACATTGCCCGCCTGTTCTACGCGTCGGACGCTGGCAACGTGCAGGCGATGTTGGCGCAGGATTCGTTTGCGGTGACGCACATGTTCCTGGAGTACGGGGATCCGGTTGAGGCGGCCGTCGGTAGACCGGCGGAGGCCACGCCGAGCTTTGATAACCCCGATTCGAATCCGGTGGAGGCGAAGCCGGAGCGCGCGGAGTTCCAGCTGGGTTCGCTGCCGTTCGGGGTTGACGCGTCCCAGGTAAGCGTGGATGATGAGGGCGTGGTCCGTTTCACGCCACGCATGGACCAGGTTGGCGAGCGCATTGAGATTCCGGTGGAGATGCTGGACCCGAGTAACAAGATCCAGCGTTATGATGCGCAGGGTTCGCAGGGCCCGGTCTCGCGTCCGGTGTCGGCCGCGATTGCGACATTCGTGCCGCACGTTGCCCAGTATGCCTTGGAGTACAAGGAGCAGCAGGTGGAGCCGGGGCAGACGGCGAAGTTCCCGGCGCCGACGTTCGATGACCGCGCGACGAAGAAGCATGAGAAGCTCACGTTCGAGGGCACCCAGTTCGAGCTGGAGCGCCCCGTGGAGGGCGTCACTATCGACGCCGACACCGGCGAGCTCACGGTCGATGTGTCACACCGCCAGCTCACTGATGTTGAGGTCCCGGTCGTGGCGCACGTGCCGTACGAGGACCCGATCCGCGGCGTGGCGAAGGTTCGCCTCCGCATGCCACTGCCGGTACTGAGCACGGTTGAGCAGCAGTCAGTAGCGGCGGGTGCACACCAGGAGCGTCTGGTTCCGACGGTGGAGCACGCCGGCAACGCACAGGCCCGCCTGGAGCGCATCGGTGCCGAAGGGAAGTCTGTTGAGGGTGCCTCAGTAGACCTGGACCTGGATTCTGGCGCGATGCTGCTGACCGTCCCGGTGGAGACCAAGCCGGGCGACGACTACGTGATTGTCGTCTCCGCGCTCTCTACCGGCGAAGAGATCGGCCGCATTCCGCTGCGCGTTACCGAGAACGTCGCGGACCTCTACACTCCGAAGTACCAGGGCGCGACGACGAAGGCCAACGGAGATGTCACGCTGGACAACCTGGGCGATGCCCTGCCGAAGGATGCAGAGGTCTCGGTCAGTGGCCCGCTGGACTGGGGCGTTACCGTCGAAGGCGACGCGGTGAAGCTGCACGCGCCGAAGGACGCGACCCCAGGCACCGTTGTCTTCGATATCACGGTGCGCTACAAGGACGGCTCCTCCGACGTGATGCCGGTGCGCGTCCGCGTGGCCGCCTCGGCCACGACGACAGCGCCGACTTCCACTACACCGACCTCAGCTGCCCCTACGGCGACGGTGTCGACGTCCACCGCGACGCCTGAACCAGCGCCGGTGACGACGAAGGGGACGTCGACAAGCGAGGCGACCTCGCAGGTTCCGACCACCCCAGCGACCGCGCCGGGCACCACCCCAGTGCCGACCACCTCGTCGGCCCCGATTCCGCCGGGGGACGCCCGCGCGAACTACGCGGATCCGAACAGCGCGCTCGGCCGCGTGCCGGTTGACATGGGTGGACGCGTCATGACGCGCGACCCGTTCGCCGACTCGCTGGCGCTGGTCCGCAGCTATGAGATGCACGCCCCGGCCGGCGCGCACGGCTGGGAGTTCACACTCGACGAAAACACTGGTCAGATCCACGCAGTCGCACCGTCGCGGGAGTTCCTGGCCGCGCTCTTCGACGAGGCATACGGCAGCGCCCGCGACGGCGTGGTGCAGCTTCGCCCGCCGGTGTGGGCCCAGTTCGCGGTGGACTTCCAACATGTGTTGCGCCCGGCGGTCAACGTCATCATCGAGCACGAGGACGGCCGCGTCGAGCTGGCCACGGCGGCCTTCGAGCTTATCGACGCCCACAAGCACCCGCTGCTCGACCGCACAGCCGACGCCGACGGTGACGGCGTGTCCAACCTCGACGAGCTGGAACAGCGCACGAACCCGTTCGCCGCGCCCGCCCCGACCCCGACCACGTCGCCGGAGCAACCAACCGAGACCACTACCCCGGTGCCTACGACGACGCAGGCACCGGATGCAGGCTCGGAGCGCTGGGAAGTGGAGAAGTGCATTGCGGTTTCCGTCGCGGCTGGCGTGCCGCTGCTGTTGCTGCTGCCGCTGGGTATCGCGGCGCAGGAGATCCCTGGCGTGCAGCAGGCGCTTGCTCCGATGCGCAAGGCGATGGCCGACGCGTTCGGCCCTGGCGGCCAGTCCGGCGTGAAGAACCCGGAGATCGCGCTGGCTGGCGCGGGCCTGCTGGCGTTCGGCGTGGCGCTCAGTGCGCTGATCTATACGCAGTGCGGACCCGAGGTAAACAAGGACGGGTTGAGCAGTAAGAAGTAGGGGCGGATTTTCGAAAATAAACGGTGTCGGAAATATGTTCGAATGGTTGATGATCGATAGGGTACCGGCGCAATAGTATGTGAGTATGTCGCAGAATCCTCTTGAGTCCGATCCACCGGAGTTTGGCAGCCAGCCCCATTGCTACATCCCAACTGAGCCTTGTGATGACGGCGGTAAACGTTGGGACGTCACCGAGGAATTCGCTGAATACATCGCGTGGCTTCGAAAAGATCGAAAAGCGCCGCGTCAATATGCGAAGGTCAGCAGGGACTTTCTTGCCAAACTTAACTGGCTAAACAGGCCTGGGAGCTGCCTCGACGAATCGGATAACGTTGAGCTTTCGGACTCAGTCGTAAACGAGGATGGAGTACATCGAATTCCTGTAGGGAGGAAAGTTGAACCGACGCAATTGCCTAGTGATGTAAGCCTGATCTGGATGGGGGAGTTATACAGCCAGCACGACAATCCGGCGTCGGCTCACCGGGTCTACTTCAGCGATGTCTCTGACCTGGAGGGGAAACCACGGAACCGAGTCATTGTGGGTGGTGGTGGCACGAAAGATCAGATGCGACGAGGTCGGCAGACAAAGGATATTGTCAAAGCCATGGTTTCGGTGACTCGATTCGCGGCTAGCGAAAAGAGTGAAGTTAGGCCACCCGACCCCACAATGTATGCAGATTAGGCTAGCTGGATATAACGTCAGTAAGTTAAGCTATATATTGACTTTGTCGAGTTGGAGGTGAAATTCAAGATGAACAACATTCTTGATCAGTTGTATGAACAAGATAAGGCTGGCATTGACCAGCAGGAGGTGTTCATTGAGCTTATCCACAGTATGCGGACTTTGCGTAAGGAACGTGGATTATCGCAAGAGCAAGTCGGCGAGCGAATGGGCGGATTGTCCAAGGCGAGGGTGAGCCAAATTGAATCCATCAATCCCGTATCCAACCTGCAGCTTCAAACCTTGGCGGACTATGCGGAGGCGATTGATGGTTTCGTAAGTATCGTCGTTTTTAAGCGTGATTCATATCCGACTATCACGGAGGAGCGTGCACGGCGAGCGCAGTATGACACTCGAGAAGCCACTTACGATGTCGAATTGGTGAGTGAAGATATCGATCTGGCTCGAGAGTTTGAAGAATATGTCACGTCGGATTTCCAACCGATACACAGGTGATTCAAGTGGTCGACAATGTTTACGAACTGTCCAACAGGTTCTTTAGCCACTCAACATTTAGCACTCCCGCAGTGGCAGTGGTTCCAACGCCGAACGGCCCCAATCCTCATGGAAAGGCCCCGTTGAGTCTCGGCGCACAGCTTCCGACTCTTAATGAGGCAAACGCTCAAGATGTGGTGAAGGTTCGGTTGAACCTTGCTTTAAATGAGCCGGGGAAGGTGTATTACACCGTTCAGGCTGAAGGTGTGTGGGATAAGCGGGAGGATAGCCCTCAATTCGACTTGGACACATGGGAAACGTTTGTCTGCGATATCGCTCTTCCGCAGCTCTTTGCCGTCTGTAAATATGAACAGGTGGCGTTGACTCGTAGCCGCCAACTGATTCATGCTCGCTTTTCGCTCGATACTGAAAGTCGCTTTATCGGTGATATGAGGCAGCGTCTGCGTACTGAAAACTCCTGATGTGGCGATCGAGCAGGTCACTTTATAGATCGGCGTGCTGGGGGAGGAAGCGCCGGAGTTTCCGTCGGTCTATCTCAGCTTCTGTGTAGAAAACTCGAAGTAGACCGACTTATGTCAATCAATAGAGTGCCCCTATTGGGGGGGTGTTTCGCCCTTCTTGGAGAATTCTCGCCATCACTTTGGCTGATCTTTGTCGGGAAAAACTCAGGGAGGAACTCGTTTCGGCAATTGCCGGATAAGACACTGAACTAAAGGTCTGGCACAAATGTCGTGAGCGCTACGTTTGTGTTTCGGTGGATGTGTTTGGGCTCTATTCCCGTTGGGGCTCAAAGAATGTTTGGCGGTAATCCGCTTGACTGCTGTTGAAAGTCAAAAGAAATAGGGCCGTTATCAATCCATTCTTAAAACGCTTTAACCAAAAGAAAAGTAACCGGCCGGGGATGGGGCTTCAGTTTGGGTCGATGCAGGCTGCTGTGGATTCCGGCCGAATAGGGGGTGAATGCGGGCGGAATTGCGCAAGTTTCTCGCGAAAAAGGATTCCTGGAACAGTGCACTCCTGTCGATATTGTTTAGTTTCGGGAAAGGTCTGTGCACCTTATTGACGGGCACGGACACAACTTTCTGGACATTCAGATCTTCGGGAAGAAGGAAGAAACATATGCGAAAGAGCATCACGGCACGTCGCGGCACTTCGATTGCCGCCGCGGCGTTGTCCTTTGCACTGGTGGCCCCGCTGGCTCAACCTGTTGCGTTTGCACAAGACAACCCGCCGGCTTCTGCTGCTCCTGCCTCAAGCGCTGACAAGGGCGCCCAGCAAGGCGAGGGTAAGAACAAGCAGGTGCCAAACGCCATCTTTACTAAGGGTGGCTGGCGTGATTTCTATGGCTATCACGGCTGGGCGTACATCAATAAGGATGGCCGCCACGATGACTTGTCTTCGAACAATGAGCCGCTCAAGGGCAATGTCATCTACCTGCAGTACGTGACCAAGAACGGTGAGGTCTCGCCGACGTTCTATACCACGACCGATTCCGAGGGTCGCTTCTCCTTCGACCTGTCTGAAAACGTGACCAACGAGGTCGACGCGCCGCCGTTCTGGCTGGCCGCCGGTGGCGTTCGCGTCCGCGTGTGGGGCGAGAACCCGGATCCAAGCAAGTACTCGGTGGTTGCCGCGGGTGACTTCAACTCGGGTCGTTACACCTCGATTACGGACCGTGTGCAGGAATCTTGGAACTTTACTGCAGGCCCTGCTGGTTCCCGTATTACCAACGGCCGTTTTGTGCTGGAAGAGAAGCCGAACCACGTTGGTTGGTTGGCTAAGCCGGAGAAGGATTGGACCCGAGCCCTCGATGGCGAGACTGGTGAGCCGACGGTTGATGGTCAGTTCCCGTACTACGGAGACTTTGGCGCGATCAAGAGCATTGCCCACCCGAACGAGTCCATGGTGTGGTGGGAGACTGGTGAGTCTGCCGGTACCTTGCCGGGTTACTACAAGTACCAGCCGAGCCGCGGCGATCGCGCCGCTGGCGGAATCGAGATTGTCGCGTCGTACCTCAACGACGAAGTCGCGCGTCAGATTGACGCCTGGAAGAACGAGAACCCGAACTACACCGTTGAGCAGGAGCGTGCGAACCAGGAACGCATCATCAAGGCGTACCAGGATGAGCACGGCGAAGGCTCCCACATTGCGGAGACCGTGGTTGCCCCGTCTAAGGACGACGGCACGATTTACTTGCCGTTCAAGGGCACGCTGGGCTACTCGCGCGACAAGGCCAACTTCGGTGTGAACAATGTGGTCAGCGACGAAGACTGGGGCAAGGTCGCCGACGACTATCAGAACCAGTGGGTCAACGTGTTTACCGGTGCTTCGTTGTACGACGTGCGCCACATCAACACTGACTACATGTACATCTACCCGAACATCGAGGGTCGCGACGTGAAGAACTCTGCGTTCGTCGCCAACATGTTCATGAACTACGGCGACCAGGGCACCGTTATTGCTGGCGCGAACATGAACGGTCTGCAGTTCCCGTTGATGACTGCACAGCCGATCTTCGATATTCCGGAGTACAACTCCTACGACAACAAGGGTCGTCCCGGCTCCAAGGTGACCACGAAGACGTCCGGCCTGCTGCCGAACACGGAGTACGCAATCCGTTGGTACGCCACCGCCCCGGACGGCACCCAGACCGAGATCAAGGACGCGATGTGCAAGATCAAGAGCGATGACAAGGGTGCGCTCGAGTCTTGTGATTTCCAGGCTCCGGAAGACCTGAAGGAGACAACCGTCTACACCGCTGCGCTGGTTTCTGTTGACCCGGCTTCCGGTGAGCCGTCTGATCGTTGGGAGATCGCAGACTCCTTCACCGCTGTTGTTCCTGAGCCGCTGCCGTTGGGTTCGGTGGGAACCGATTTCCCGGATAACGACGTCACGCCGCTGTTCAAGGATCTGCCGGACAATATGAAGGAGGGCGCTGAACCGTCCTACTCGGCTAACGACTTGCCTGCAGGCCTGGAGATCGACCCGAAGACCGGCAAGATCA
This sequence comes from Corynebacterium sp. UMB10119B, assembly GCF_030228125.1. Lineage (NCBI taxonomy): Bacteria > Bacillati > Actinomycetota > Actinomycetes > Mycobacteriales > Corynebacteriaceae > Corynebacterium > Corynebacterium sp. UMB10119B. The sequence goes on along the minus strand of NZ_JASPBG010000018.1, from coordinate 6,213 downwards.
CCGGCAAGCCGACCACCCCGGGCACCACCGAGGTCATCGTGACCCGCGAGGTCGAGGTCATGGTCGAGCAAGAAGTGCCGGTGCTTGACGACGACGGCAAACCGGTCTACGAAAACCCGGACGAGCAAGATCCGGAAAAGCGCGTCGAGAAGACCGAAAAGAAGCTCGTTCCGCAGAAGCGTAAGGAGCAGGTGGTCACCAAGATCACGGTGACGGACACCAAGCTTGCCGACGGCGTCGTCGGCGAGGACTACAAGCAGGAAGTGAAGCCGGAAGGCTTTGACAAGCTGCCGCAGGGCTACGAGCTGAAGAACGGCTCTATCAAGGTTGAGGGTCTCCCGGAGGGCCTCGAACTCAAGGACGGCACAATCACCGGCAAGCCGAAGAAGACGGTTGACGCTTCCGAAGAGAAACCGAACGTCACCGTCACTTACACGTTGGTGGATCAGGACGGCAACGAGACCGAGCACACCGACGTTGTGCCGTTGAAGGTCACCGACCAGGCGGGTAAGTACGACCCGCAGGGCCAGGACCAGGAGGTTGCGAAGAACTCCGAGCCGAAGGCTGAGGACTCGATCGCGAACAAGGACGAGCTTCCGGAGGGCACCAAGTACACCTGGAAGGATGCGCCGAAGACCGACACTTCTGGTGATAAGAAGGCTGTCGTTGTTGTGACCTACCCGGATGGCACCACCGATGAGGTGCCGGTGACGGTGAAGGTTGCCAAGGATCAGGCTGAGCAGTTCGACCCGCAGGGCCAGGACCAGGAGGTTGCGAAGAACTCTGAGCCGAAGGCTGAGGATTCGATCGCGAACAAGGACGAGCTTCCGGAGGGCACCAAGTACGCCTGGAAGGAAGCTCCGAAGACCGACACTTCTGGTGATAAGAAGGCTGTGGTCGTTGTGACCTACCCGGATGGCACCACCGATGAGGTGCCGGTGACGGTGAAGGTCGCTAAGGATCAAGCCGAGCAGTTCGACCCGCAAGGTAAGGACCAGACGGTCGAAACCGGCAAGAAGCCGGAACCGAAAGACAACGTCAAGGATGCGGACAAGCTGCCGAAGGGCACGACGTTCAAGTACAAGGAAGATCCGGATACCACTACCGCTGGTGATAAGCCGGTCACCGTCATCGTGACCTACCCGGATGGTTCCACCGACGAGGTGGAGGCCACCGTGAAGGTGGAAGATCCGAAGACGGAGGATCCGAAGCCGAAGCCGAAGCCGGAGCAGCCGAAGAAGTCCGACGCTGACACATACGAGCCGCAGGTCCAGGACAAGACCGTCGCGCCGAATGAGGTGCCGGAAGCCAAGGACCACGTGACCAACGTCGACGAGCTGCCGGAGGGCACGACCTTCGAGTACGAGCAGGCTCCGGACACCTCTACTGAGGGCGACAAGCCGGTGACCATCGTCGTCACTTACCCGGACGGCACCACCGACAAGGTTAATGCCAACGTCAAGGTGCAGAAGAACGCGACCGACGCCGACAAGAACGATCCGCAGGGCCAGAACCAGAAGGTCGAGACGGGTGGCACCCCGGACGCGAAGGGCAACATCAAGGACGCCGACAAACTGCCAAAGGGTACGTCGTTCAAGTACAAGGAGACCCCGGATACCTCGAAGCCGGGCGTCTACGACGTCACTGTTGTTGTGACCTACCCGGACGGCTCCACCGACGAGGTGCAGACGACCATCACCGTCGGCACCGACGCCGAGCGCTTCGTGCCGGAGTACGACAAGGTCACGGGCGTTCCGGTTGATGGCGAGAAGAACACCAACGACCCATTCGGTACCAAGGCGCCGGTGAAGAGCGTTGAGGCGAAGAAGCCTGAGGGCGCTGACAAGTGGGCGTTCACCCCGCAGGACAACGGCGTGCTCACAGCGAAGGCGCCGTCGATGACGGACGTCTCCGACGAGTTCAAGGCGAAGCTGCCGGAGCTGAAGAGCACTGACGTCGAGAAGCGTTGGGACAAGTTCTTTGAAACCTTCACACCGTTCGCCCGCCCGGCCGTCGAGGTTGGCTTCACCTACGAGGACGACTCGACAAACAGCGCGACCGCCAACTTTGACTTGATCGGCAAGGATGGCAAGTCGCTGCTGGATCCGGACGGCGACTTCGACGGTGACGGCGTCACGAACGAAGCCGAGATCAAGGCTGGCTCCGACCCGGCAAACGACGGCGAGAAGCCAGACACCACCGCGCCGACGGTGAACCCGATTACGGCGGGTGACACAAAGATCTCCGGTAAGGGCGACCGCCCGAACGAGACGATCATCGTCACGTTGCCGAATGGCAAGGAACTTGAGGCCCCGACTGACGCGAACGGCAACTGGTCCGTGAACCTGCCAAAGGGTGTTGAGCTCAAGCAAGGCGACAAGATCAATGTGAGGGACGGCCACGGCAACAAGGCGAAGACTGTCACGGTTGCTGGCAAGGTCAACGCTGGTGCCTGTGCAGCATCCGCTGTTGGCTTCGGTCTGCCGTTGATCGCGCTGCTGCCATTGGGTCTGGCTTCCCAGATTCAGATCCCTGTGCTGAGCGACCTCGCGGGTCAGGTTGAGGCGCAGCTGAAGACTGCGAACACGCGTATTCAGCAGCAGGCTGGCATCTTCAACCCGGAGATGGCACGTCAGGCGGAGCGCATCAACGCGCAGCTGCGCACCGTTGGTGCGGACCTCGGCATGGTTGTCGCAGGCATCGCACTGATCGCCGCTGGCGTCCTGGCAGGCACGTTCATTTACGACGCCTGCAAGCCTGGCGGCCCAAGCTCCTCTGTGAAGGACCTGGAGCTGAAGGGTTCTTCCGGTAAGACGACGAAGCTGTCGTCGGAGCCTGCAAAGAAGGAAGGCAAGTCGACGAAATAGCCAGTTGCGCGCGATCCGCTTTGCACCCCCGAGTAGGGGGACGGGTTGCGTGAAGCTGGACTGAATATCCGATAAGAAAAACTCAAGCTGTGGTCCGTTACCGAATGTGTAGCGGGCCACAGCTTATTTATTTTATGAATTGGGCTATTTGAAGAAGAGGTGTACCACACATGTACTTTTGCGCCGGAAAGCAGGTGTGACAACGTTTCGGGGGGGGGGGGGTAAGTATTTAGATGTACAAAAAGGTAGTGATCCACCCGTCAATGGGCTATACGGAGGGTGAAAGTCGACGTTTGTAAGTCTGTGACCTGCGAAATTAGAAAACGACTGTACGTAATCTGTGGGCTGCGTAGGTTGATACAATTTTGCATGAATGGCTTTTGGTCGGACAGCTGGAAGTCAATCTGTTTGCATCTATGGAAGGAATTTCTATGCGAAACCCATATAAGGCGCGTCGGGGCACCTCGATTGCTGCGGCCGCATTGTCGTTTGCGTTGGTAGCGCCATTCGCGCAGCCGGTCGCGTTTGCTCAGGAGGAAACTCCAGCAGTTGCGGATCAGAATCCGGCCGCGCCAGCGGTCGATGAGAATGGTGTGATTGATGCCGACATGATCGCCAGTGGCCGCGTCACCAAGGCTGCCAACCTGACTGACGCACACGGTGTTGGTAAGGGCCTGATATCGGGTCACGTGTATGCGACCGGCCCGGAGGGCAACCCGGGATCGACTATCGATAACGGAAACATTCCACTGGACGGCGTCACCGTTTACGCACAGTTCCAGGACAAAGACGGTTCGTACTCGCCAATCTTTAAGGCAGAGACCCACACCCTGCCGGATGTTGTCGGTGGCAACGGCGGTCAGGGTACGTTCGCTTTTGGTACCGGGGATAAAGGCATTACCTGGACCGACAAGCTCGGGGTGGAGCACACCTGGTCTGCTCGTACGGATCAAAAACACCGTATCTGGGTAGAGCCGTACACCAACGAGCGCGGCAACAAGATGGTCATGTTCCGACAGGCCAACGGCTTTGTCCCGGGCTCTTTCAACGGTGTAGTTGAGGGCCCCCTCGGCTCCTTCGTTGCTGCTGATGGCAACATCCAGTTGATGGCGGCTTTCTACCAGGAAGTTCCACCGAGCCACGAAACCAGCTGGATGGCTGCGAAGGGTGACAAGCTTGTCGAGGACCCTAAGGGACCGATCGATTTGGCATCGACGCAGACCGACGTTCCGAACACCATTTCCGGCACTGTCTGGCTCGAGACTGGTGGCCCAGACAAGGGCATCGTCGCTACTGGTCCGTCTTTCAATGGCGTCGACGAAGCTGCGGATGGCTACACCGTATATGCATCCACCTTGACCAAGGATGGTGCTGCAGCAAACCAGAAGCTGCACGAGCAGTACAAGGACGATCCGAACCAGCTAGCAGATGCAACCAAGAAGATGCTTGAGGACCACCCCGAGTACATCCTCAAGACCGTCTACGGAAAAACCAACAATAAGGGTGAATACACCCTGCGCTTTGGCGCGTACGAGAAGGGCCAGGATCGCGAGGATATCCTGAATCCGAACCATGTCTTCGTGTGGGTCGAAAACAAGGACGGTGTAGTCCAGAACGGTTACACGGGCTTCCACACTCCAGTTTTCCAACGCTTCAATGATGGTGGAAACTTCCGGGCTTCGGCTATTCCAGGCGAGAACCAGCTGCCGATCGACTTCACTGGTGTTCCGTTCCAGAATCTGAACTCCCTGTACAACGTCAACTACGCGGTCATGCCGTACACCCCGGTGTCGATCACGGCTGACTACAACGCGACGGACAAGCCGGCCGCTCCTGGAGCGACGGTGACCCCAGAGTTCAACGGTGATTTGTCGACTTTGCCGTCGAAGGTTGAGTGGCGCGACCAGAAGGGCAACGTCAAGAAGACTTGCGAACTCGACCAATCCAAGGGCATTAAGGCCCAGGTGAAGGCTTGCACCTTCGACATCCCAGAGGATGCAAAGAAGGGTGATTACTTCAACGTTGTCCTGGTTTCCGGCGGTAACGACGTCTCCGCATGGACCGTTCTGGTGACGAATGACGCGGATGAATTGACGCCTGCGTACGAGGAAAAGCTCGTCGTTCCGGGTGAGGAGACGAAGTCTTCTCCGACATTCACCAAGACTGGTGAAGATCAAGAGGGCAACCCAATCGAAGAGAAGGTCGACGCGCCTGAGGGGTCGAAGTTCGCAATCCCAGAAGATTACAAGGCTCCTGAGGGCTATGCCGTCGAGATCGATAAGAATACCGGTGAGATCACTGTGACCTTCCCGGATAAGTCCAAGCTGAACAAGGACACCACGGAAGAGTTTGACGTTCCGGTCATGGTGACCTACCCGGATGGTTCTAAGGATGACGCTACAGCGAAGTTCAAGCTGGATACCGATGGTGATGGCACGCCTGACGTCACGGATACGGATGATGACGGCGACGGTATCGATGATAAGGATGACAGTAATCCGAAGGTTCCGAACCAGAACTTGTCCTACGAGCCGGAATACAAGGGCGGCGAGGGTAAGCCTGGTGGCGAAGCCAAGGTTGAGAAACCGGAGTTCAAGGATAAGGAGGGTAACCCGACCACGGCGCCTGATGGTACGAAGTTCACCCCGGGTGAGAATGTTCCTGAGGGCTACGTCGTCAAGGTCGACGAGAATACCGGTGAGATCACGGTGACCATTCCGGAGGATGCGAAGCCTGGTGACAAGATCACGGTTCCGGTTGTTGTGACGTACCCGGATGGCACCAAGGACAACGTTGACGTCACCGTCACGGTGACCGACAAGGACAAGGACCTTTACGAGCCGTCCTACGAGGACAAGCTCGTCGTCCCAGGCAAGGAGACAAAGTCTTCGCCGACCTTCACCGACAAGGATGGCAAGGACGCAACCGCTCCTGAGGGCTCCAAGTTCAAGATCACCGATGGCTTTACTACGCCTGAGGGCTACGAGGTCTCTATCGATGAGAACACCGGTGAGGTCACGGTGACCTTCCCGGATAAGTCCAAGCTGAACAAGGAGACCACGGAAGAGTTCGATGTTCCGGTCACGGTGACCTACCCAGATAAGTCCACGGACGAGGCCAAGGCGAAGTTCAAGCTGGATACCGATGGTGACGGCACGCCTGATCTCACGGATACGGATGATGACGGTGACGGCATCCCGGATGATCAAGACAGCAACCCGAAGGTTCCAAACGCGAACGATCACTTCGACCCGAACTATGAGGACGGGTCTGGTAAGCCTGGCGATGATGTGAAGGTTCCTGCTCCGACGTTTAAGGATAAGGAGGGTAACCCGACCACGGCGCC
>NZ_JASPBG010000017.1:0-29524 GCF_030228125.1 Corynebacterium sp. UMB10119B | reverse complement strand
GGGCGCAAACGCCGTTTGGCAAGCCCGAAGCAGGTGCAGGTGTTGTTAGGGATGTGGGGGCATAAGTGCGCGGTGCCGGGGTGTGGGCATACCAGGTTTTTGCAGATGCATCATATTCGGGATTGGGCGGAAGGTGGTGCGACGGATGTGGAGAATTTGGTGCCGTTGTGCTCGAGGTGTCATTCGTTGGTCACGGATGGGTTTATTCGTGTGGTTAAGCCTGGTCCGACGTTGTATTTCCGGTTTGCCAGTGGTGAGCAGTGGGTGTGTGAGCCTGGCCGGGTGGGGTATCGCGATGATGCTGCCGAGATTGAGTTGGATGGGTGGGGTGTGGATTCGTTTGCGGATGAAGCCGCACCGACGTGGGATTGGGACACACCCAAGGTTTAAGCACGTCGGCGCATCTTTCTACGGCAGCATTGACTGAATCTGCTTCATGAGCTGAGGGTTCGTAGCGACGACACCACCAACCAACGCGATGATGCCCAGAATTACCAGTGCGGCGATTCCACCCTTCGAGGAACCGGAGGCGCTGCCACCTTCTTCAGTTGGGGGCTCGGACTGCGTGCTAGCCGCCGGAGTTGTTTCGGACGGGGCTGTAGGCGTTGTTGCCTCGTCGGACGGCTTGGCTGGGACCGAAGTTTGACGCGGAGACTCGGCAGCTGGGGTCGTCCCTTTCGGCTTCTGCGGGGCTGACGTAGCTGACGTCGAGGGCACCGTCGTCTTAGATGGTCTTGCCGGGACCTTTGTTTGCGTTGACGGAGCTGCGGGAGCTGTCGTCTTGGCTGGGCGAGGCTTCGGCACTGAAAGGGTGATCGTCTCGGAAGCTTGATTGCCGACTTCATCCGTGGCGGTGATGACTACACGGTGTGTGCCCGAATCTTTGGTCGAACCAACAATCCGGTTCCCTTTATGTCGCAGTCCGGCTGGCAGGCCGGTCACGGACAACGCGGTCTTGGTTGCGTCCTCGACTCGGATCGGCAGGTCGAACTTAGTTGCCGCAGGCGGGTTGTGGTCAACCAAGATGCGAGGCCGGACGGTGTCCACCACGCGGAATCCAATTGCGCCCTGGCCCGTATTTCCAGCCGCATCAAACGCCTCGACGGAAGTCTGGAAGTTGCCCAGCGCTGAAGGTGTACCGCTGATGGTGCGGGAGCTTTCGTCGAAACGCAGACCGTGTGGGAGACCCGAAACGGTAACCCGTTCCACCCCTACGCCGTCTGTTGCATCAACAACATGCGAGAACGGTGTACCAATTTCGTGCTCAAACTCGGCGTTTTGCACTGTTGGGGCAGTGGTGTCCTCCACAACCAGCTCGAGCTCCGACTCGGACGTGTTGCCGCTGGTGTCGGTAGCGCTGATGGTGACGGCGTGCGAGCCGACCGCGTCGGTGACGCCATCGATGACGCCGTTGGTGTCGTCATAAGACAGGCCTCGGGGCAGGCCGTCGACGCGCACACTGACTGGGGTTACGTCGTCAACGTCGACGCTGATGGAGTCATTGAATTCTGAATTGGCTTCCCAGCGAGCGTTGCTCCGCATGTTGATGGCTGGCTTCTTCGTGTCGCGCACCTCGAGCTGAACTGTTTCCGTTGCAGTATTGCCAGCGGCGTCCGTGGCGGTTACCTGAAGCTCGTGCGTTCCGACGACGGTGGTCTGCCCGTAAATGTGTTCCTCATATGACGTGAGGTCATCGGGGAGAGCGCTGACTGTCACGTTGGGGGAATAGCCGCTGTTGTCGGTTACTGGAATCTCAAGGTCGGCGTACTCGCCGGCCTCCAAGATCAACGGAGTGGTATCGATGACGGGCGCAGTGGCGTCGGCAATCCAGAATTCGAGGTTGCGTGAGGTCTCGTTCCCGAGGGCATCTCGCGCTGTTACATTCGCGTATTGCCAACCAGGCTTCGTCGGCGTCCCTCGAACAGTGACGGTGGCGCGGAGCCGTGGTTCGTCGTACTGAATGTCCGCATACAGACCTTCTGGCAGGTCGGTTACCTCGACGGTCAGCTCGTTGTACTCGTCCGTGATGGTGAATTCGAAGGGTTCAATTTCGGTATCGGAGTCGAATTCTTTCTTTTCGACGTCCACAATCACGGGGGCGGTCTCGTCAGTTGCCTTCGCGTACTCGTAGAGAAGGTCTTCCTGCCAGCCCTCTGGAAGCTCAATCGGATTCGTCTCGAGAAGGCTCTGAACTTCAATGCCCTTCACATGGCCGTTCTCGTCGTAGTAGATCCCGGAAACAAGGCCGACAACGTTGTCGCCGATGGTGACCGGCGTGTTCACCTCCGGCTCAAAATCCCCGTAGGGGAGAAGCATGATCGCGTCGCCGACTGTGCCTGCCACCGTCAACGAACGCCAGTCGATGCTAGCCGTGTCACTAAGGTGTACCTGGTCGGTCGAAAGGAGCTCCCCAGGTGCATCAGGGTTTTCGCCTAACCGCGTGCCATCTGGGGCCTGGATGTAGGGGAGCTGCGCATCATAGAAGCTACCGATTTCGGCCAGTGCCCAGTGCTTGGGCCACCCGTATGTCGTAGAAACTCCGCGCGCCCCGCCCGGCCCGGTGCACGCGGGGCTGGTGTAGATCCGCTGGTGGACGTGATCGATGTATTTCGCTGTGCACTCCTGGTCGAGGAAGAGGTCGCGATCATTGTCGTCGAGCCCCACGGTGTCGCCTTGGTTGACCGCGACGGGGTTCTCGGCCTCGTCCTGTGCCTTTTGGTAAGCGTCCCACTGTTGCATCGCGAGGCCCGAGTAGTTGACGTACTCGTCGCTAGTTGGAGTTTCTTCCCATCCGACAGCAATACCGTATTTGTGGGCTTGACCTTCTGGGACATCGTCACTCCCGGAGTTGACCCCGATAAAGTGTTTTTTGCCTTCGTCATCGACGATCCAGTTCGGCCCACCGGAATCTCCCTCATGCATCGGATTTTGTTGTGTGAGGAGGATGACGTTATTAATCACGCCCATGACGTAGTTCTCCATCACGTGGCCGGTTGTTTGACCGAAGCCGTACACCATCTGTCCGACGCGAAGCATCGACGGTAGGAGGACGCTGTCGGAGGAGTAGCGATTCTCCCCGAGCAATGCCGAGCGGTTTTCGGGGATATCGATATAGCCCCAGTCTTTGCTCATGGTGCTGTTGGTGAGACTTCCCTCGAAGTCGAACTCAGTCACCATCGTGCCGAGGTAATAGTTCCTTTTTTGTGTGTCGGTGAAGTAGAGAGGGCCGCCATCGCTGCAGTGACCAGCTAAGAAAATACGGCTGTTGGGCTTATCGATGTATCCGACGGTGCAACGATGACCGTTGTTAAAAATTTTGTCACCTTGGTTAATCGTGCTTACTTCGCCCGGAGCATATGACAGCATGGATTCACGTTCGAGGAGCAACGCCACTTTGTTCGGTTCGCTTGTCGGAGGAACTTCTGGGTCTGCGAGGAGGACGAGTCCCTGTCTGTGGTCGTCGTTGCTAAAGACGCTCTCATACATCCCGAGGTAGCGGCCGCCGACTGAAACTGGGGCGCCATGTGTCAAATACGCATGGCTCGGAAGCGTAATCGCCAGGAAACCTTCGGTGGTGTTCTCAATCGTTGCATCGTAGTCTTCCCGTGGGCCGTGAACGGTCACGGTATCCCCGGCCGAGAGGTACGAACCGAGAATTGGCTCAGCTGACTCACCGACTTGTGGAAGCAGCGAGTCCGGGATCGCGTAGGAAGCGAAGCGATTCCGGAAGAGATCTTTGTTGCGAGAAAAATCGGTCTGCCTGTCCTCGAAGTAGTGTATGGAGCCCTCGGAGTCGCGGTAGTACAGGGAATGTCCGTCGCCGCAAAGCGCATCGGTGTACACGCGCCCGTCGGCGATGTGGGCAACCTGGCAAAAGTACTCAGCGCCACCCTTTGAGAATGAGAGCTCATCCCGCTGCTCGAACAGTTCCTCATGCTGATCGGGCACCCACTGACTTGTCGTTTGGGCTGTGGCGTCGGGCGGGGAGAAGACAGTGGCGCTCATCGCGAAGGCTGTGAAAAGGGCGATAAGCGTCTTACCAGGTCGGAAGCTTCGCATGAATTAAATGTACAGAATCTTCACGAGCTTCTCACAGTTTTGGTATAGGAGATGCGTCACGAAGTCCGAGCATGCGCTTGACCACGTTCTCGGCAGAGATGAGGCACATGGGCACACCGACGCCAGGAACGGTGGTTTGCCCCGCGTAGTACAGGTTGTCCACTTTGGCGGAAATGTTGCGACCGCGGAAGAACGCGGATTGCCGCAGGGTATGTGCAGGCCCGATGGCGCCACCTGCGAAGGAGTAGTAGCGTCCGGCGAAGTCGGCGGGGCCGATAGTTCGCTTCACGACGACCCGTTCCCGCAGGTCAGCGACACCAGTGCGTGCGACGATGAGGTCCAGTGTCGCGTCAACGATGGCGGCGACGCGCGGGGACTCTGCAGCGCCGTACGCGTCCCCGTGACCGATCGACGGGTCAGCCGCAACCGGGATGAGCACGAACAGATTCTCACACCCGGCGGGCGCGACAGTCGGGTCCGTGGCGGAGGGCTTGCACACGTAGATCGAGCGCGATGCGTCGCGCGAGCCGCTGCTGTCAGCAGGGAACACGGCGTCGAAGTCTTCGCCCCACTCCTCGGAAAAGAACAGCGTGTGGTGAAGCAGTTCCGGCAGCGCACCGCGCACACCAATGAGCGCGAGTACGCAGCTCACACCTGGGTTGTGGTGCTTAAAGTGCGCCTCGGAATAGGTGCGAGCAGACGCGGGGAGCAACGAAGTCTCGGTGTGGTGCAGGTCTCCGGCGGCGACGACGACGTCGGCGGGTAGGAAGCGCGTCCCGCTTTCGCTGAGCATGTGGATGCCGGTGGTGGAGCCGTCGATAACTTCGATGCGGGTCGCTTCGTGCTCGAGCAAAAACTCGACGCCGTGCGCGCGGGCGAGTCGCTCGAGCGCCGTGACGATGCCGCTGAATCCGCCTTGCGGGTAGCGCACGCCGAGGGTGAGGTCGGTGTGGCTCATTAGGTGGTACAGGCTCGGGGTGTCGCGCGGCTGTGAGGACAGGAACACCGCCGGGTACTGCAGGATCTGGCGCAGGCGAGGGTCGCGGAATCGTTTGTTCACGTAGCGCTGCAGCGGCTGGAGCAGCAACACCGCGAGGGTGAATGCGCGGGAGACGACGTCGCGGTGCAGGAACGGCCGCAGCGAACTGAACGTGGTGTAGAGGAAGCGGTCGAGCGCGATGTTGTAGACGTCGGCCGCGCTGGCGAGGTAGTCGCGCAGCGCGTCGCCCGCGCCGGGCTCGAGGGACTCGAAGAGGTCGGCGACGGCGTCGGTACCGAAGGGGACGTCGAGAAGCGGGTGGTGTTCGGGGTAGATGCGGTAGCCGGGGTCGAGCAGCTGGAGGTCGAGTTCGGCCGCGGTGGAGGTGCCCATGAGCTCGAAGAAGTGGTCGTAGGCCTCGGGCATGAGGTACCAGGAGGGGCCGGTCTCGAAGCGGAAGCCGTCGATGCGCAACTCGTCCGCGCGCCCGCCGAGGTGTCCATTCTTTTCGACGACCACCACCGCCGCACCGCGCTTCGCCAGCAGGCACGCTGTTGCCAGGCCTGCGATTCCCCCGCCGATGATGACAACGCGCTCCGTCACTGCAGCCTCCTTCCCGTCGCCGCCGTCCGCGCGATGATGGCTGCTTTCCGCGGCGCGGACACCCGGACTCGTTGGGTGAGGATGGCTTCTGGTGGCGTGTCCGCGAGCAAGTCAGTGAGCGCTTCGAACAGGTTCGCCGCTACCGCGACGGCGACACCGCAGCGCTTGGGCAGCGCGGGGATGGCGGACCACGCGGCGTCGAAGTCGTGGCGGATGTCCGCGATGATCGCGTCTCGGCCGGCCTTGGTTAGCGGGTAAGAAGCTTGCGGGAAGTAGTTACGGGCGAGCCGGTTGGTGTCGTCGGCGTAGTCGCGCAGGAAGTTCACCTTCTGAAACGCGGCCCCCAGCGCCCGCGCACCTTCCTGCAGCTTGCTGTACTCGGCCTGGGGAGGGCGTCGGCCCCCGAAGAAGACATCCACGCACAGCAAACCGATGACCTCGGCGGAGCCGTAGATGTATCGCTCGACGGACTCCTCCGTGTGCGCCTCGCCGGTTACGTCGTGGCGCATCGAGGTGAAGAACGCAGCGAGGTGGGCGTCATCGAAGTTGCAGCGGCGAGCGGTATCGGCGAAGGCGTGCAGGATCGGGTCGGTGTGGAACGTGGTTGCTGTGGCGCTGCGGACGCGCTGCTCGTAGTCCTTGAGGGCTGCCGCGCGCTCGGGGGAGGGGGTGGCGCCGTCCACAATTTCGTCGGCGATGCGCACCACCGCGTAGAGGTTGCGGATGTCGGTTCGCTGCGGCTCGGGAAGTAGTCGCGTGGCGGCGCCGAAGCTCGTCGAATAGCTGCCAATGACCTCGCTCGCGGCGCGCCGTGCCATGTGGCTGTAGCGTTGCTGCGGGCTGGGGTGGGAGCGAAACATTGGTGGGCTTTCAGGTCATCGGAAGTGATTTTTCATAGTCTAGGCTACATGTGGACCCGCGGTGGGAGCCGTGCTGGGAATACCACGCGTGTAACTACTATATGTAGTATCACTTGCAGAAATATCACCCAAGGTATAGTGTCTTCTCTTGTAGCGCCGATCAAGACGGCGCGGGGAAAACTCCCGAAATAGTCTTCATTTTATGTAGAGAGAGAGCCCACAGGTTATGTCTATTACCGTTTACACCAAGCCGGCGTGCATGCAGTGCAAAGCAACTACCAAAGCACTCGAAAAAGCAGGGCTGGAGTACGACCTCGTAGATATTTCCGTCGACGACGAAGCGCGTGACTACGTCCTCGCGCTCGGCTACCTCCAGGCACCAGTCGTTGAGGTAAACGGCGAGCACTGGTCTGGGTTCCGCCCGGAGCGCATCCGTGGCCTGGCTGCGGCTTAACTCTTCCGACGTCTCACGCCGCTAGTGTTTTACACATTGGCGGCTCTTTTTATGTAGAGGGCATCCAACATGTTGATCGTGTACTTCTCGTCGTTGACAGAGACGACGAAGCGGTTCGTCGATAAGGTGAGGCTTCCGGCGCAGCGTATTCCGTTGCGGCGCACGGACCCAGCACCAATTATCGACGAGCCCTACGTCCTCATCTGCCCGACCTATGGCGGGGGCGTATCGATGACGCACGTGAACACCAAACCTGTCCCGCCGCAGGTCATCAAGTTTTTGAATGACGAACACAACCGCAGCTATATCCGTGGCGTCATCGCGTCTGGCAACTCCAACTTTGGCACGGACTACGGCCTGGCTGGTGACGTAATATCGGAGAAGTGCAACGTCCCGTACCTTTTCCGCTTTGAGCTGCTGGGTACTGATGACGACGTGCTTCGCGTGCGCAACCAGCTGATCGAGCACGCTGACCGCCTCGGTTTGCTGCCGCTGACCCCCGAGCAGGAAGACGCGCTAGAGTCGGTTGGGCAGCTGCCGGGGCAGGAAAACGCACAACGCTTAGCGCAACTGCGCGAGAAATATACAAATAAATACCGTAACGCCGATCGTTAATTAACACTGAAGCATCAAGAGGATATCTGTGTCTACGAACCCTATTCATGGCAAGAATGTGCCGGAGCCGGTCAACGAGGCTGACATGCTGGACTACCACACGCTCAACGCACTGCTGAACCTGTACGACGAAAACGGTCAGATCCAGTTCGATAAGGACCGCGAGGCTGCGAATCAGTTCTTCCTGCAGCACGTGAACCAGAACACGGTGTACTTCCACGACCTCGAAGAGAAGATGAAGTACCTGGTGGACAACAAGTACTACGAGCCCGAGGTTATTGAGGCATATGACTGGGAGTTCGTGAAGGACACGTTCAAGCGTGCGTATGCCTTTAAGTTCCGCTTCAAGTCCTTCCTGGGCGCGTACAAGTACTACACCTCCTACACGCTGAAGACATTCGACGGTCGCCGTTACCTCGAGCGCTTCGAGGACCGCGTGGCGATGACCGCGCTCTTCCTCGCAGACGGTAGGGAAGAGGTCGCATCCGCGCTCGTCGACGAGATTATGACGGGCCGCTTCCAGCCGGCGACGCCGACATTCCTCAACGCAGGCAAGGCGCAGCGCGGCGAGCTCGTGTCTTGCTTCCTGCTGCGCATCGAGGACAATATGGAGTCCATCGGCCGTGCGATTAACTCCTCGTTGCAGCTGTCGAAGCGCGGCGGCGGCGTAGCGTTGCTGCTGTCGAACATTCGTGAGGCCGGCGCGCCCATTAAGCACATCGAGAACCAGTCGTCTGGTGTGATTCCAGTGATGAAGCTGCTGGAGGACTCCTTCTCCTACGCAAACCAGCTCGGCGCACGCCAGGGCGCAGGTGCTGTGTATCTCAACGCGCACCACCCTGACATCATGAAGTTCCTGGACACCAAGCGCGAAAACGCTGACGAGAAGATTCGTATTAAAACGCTCTCGCTGGGCGTCGTCGTCCCAGACATCACCTTTGAGCTGGCGAAGCGTAACGACGACATGTACCTGTTCTCGCCGTACGACGTCGAGCGCGTCTACGGCGTTCCATTCGCCGACATCTCCGTCACCGAGAAGTACGAAGAGATGGTGGAAGACCCGCGCATCCACAAGTCGAAGATTAATGCGCGTCAGTTCTTCCAGACGCTGGCGGAGATCCAGTTCGAGTCCGGCTACCCGTACATCATGTTCGAGGACACCGCGAACCGAGCGAACCCGGTCAAGACTGGCCACATTAACATGTCCAACTTGTGCTCCGAGATCCTGCAGGTCAATTCCCCGTCGGAGCTCAACGCTGACCTGACGTACGCGAAGGTCGGCCACGATATTTCCTGCAACCTTGGCTCCTTGAACATTGCGATGGCGATGGATTCCGACGACTTCTCCCGCACCGTCGAGACCGCAATCCGCGGTCTTACGGCGGTGGCGGACAAGACGTCGATTGACTCGGTGCCGTCGATCCGTGAGGGTAACGACGCCTCCCACGCCATCGGCCTGGGCCAGATGAACCTGCACGGATTCCTTGGCCGCGAGCACATCCACTACGGCTCAGAGGAAGGCCTCGACTTCACGAACGCCTACTTCGCGGCCGTGATGTACGAGTGCATCAAGGCATCGCACAAGATCGCAGTGGAGACGGGCAAGAAGTTCGAGGACTTCGAGCGCTCCGAGTACGCCACCGGCGAGTTCTTCGACCGCTACAACCCGGAGGATTTCCAGCCGAAGACGGAGAAGGTCAAGGCGCTGTTCGAAAAGTCGACGATTGCAGTGCCGACGGCCGAAGAATGGGCAGCACTGAAAGAAGCGGTCGCTCGCGACGGCATCTACAACCGCTACCTGCAGGCAATCCCGCCGACCGGCTCGATTTCTTACATCAACAACTCAACCTCCTCGATCCACCCGATCGCGTCGAAGATTGAGATCCGTAAGGAAGGCAAGATCGGTCGCGTCTACTACCCGGCGCCTCACCTGAACAACGACAACACCGAGTACTTCGACGACGCCTACGAGATCGGCTTCGAGAAGATCGTCGACACCTACGCTGTCGCTACGAAATACGTCGACCAGGGCCTGTCGCTGACCCTGTTCTTCAAGGACACGGTGACGACGCGCGACCTGAACCGCGCGCAGATCTACGCATGGCGCAAGGGAATTAAGTCCCTGTACTACATCCGCCTGCGCCAGATGGCCCTTGAGGGCACCGAGATCGAGGGCTGCGTGTCCTGCATGCTGTAAGCACTGGTTGAGAACAGTGCTGGCTTAGAACTCGACGAAGCCGTCCACTCCGCGCAGTAGGCTCCAGGATGCGTTTTCTGCTCCTGTTGAGTCGCCGGATTGGATGGCTTCGGCCACTTTCAGGTGGTATGCCATTGCATCGAGGTGTGGGTCGTTCGGCATGATGCCGTAGCGGGTGCGCCCTTCAAGCACGTACAGAATCGGAAGGGCGAGGGTGCGGAACATCTCGTTGCCGGAGCACTCCAATATTAAGGTGTGAAAACGTTTATCCGCCTCGAGGAAGGCTTCCGTATTGCCTTCGCCTGCTTCGGAGAGCTCCATGAGCTGCTCGGCCAACGCCCTGAGCTCCTGCGCCTGTTCCTTTGTCGCATTCGTCGCTGCGAGTGCCGACGCGACCGGCTCGATCGCCTTTCGGAGTTGGTCCAGCGACACGATTTGCTTCGCACGATGCGCCTCGCTGCTGAGTCGCCAGCGGATTACAGCCTGGTCAAAGACGGCCCAGTGTTCTTCGGTCAGCACTTTAATGCCAACTCGGCGTGAAGAACTTACAAGGCCGAGTTGCTCGAGCGCGCGCATTGCCTCGCGTGCGACCGTGCGGGAAATCCCGAACCGGTCGGAGAGATCCTGGAGTGTGAAGCGTTCCCCGGGAGCCATTATCCCCGATACAATCTCGCCCCCAAGCTCGTCGAGCACCTTGGTAAGGAGAGGTCCTTCAGTGGATTCCGCAGGATCGAGGGTGAGAGGCATGCTGTTCATCCTTTTTCTCGTATCGGAGAGTTTGAATTGAGACTATTAATCAGCATAACCCCGGCTGTGAACTACAACGCAACGAGTCGGGCATGGGTGGGGGTAGGAGGGGGTGAATCCTAAGGAGAAAGCGCTGTAGGGAACTGGTCGCGTTTGGCGAAAGTCAAAGTCGGCTGTCCGGAATGTACCCCCGCCAAGTGTCCGCCGCGCGGACAATCGCAACCGGCGCCGCTGCGTAGAGGCGCTTGCGCTAAGATGGGCGCCATGACTGAAGAGTATCTTGGCTACCTGCAGGCTCATAAGGAGCCGATGAAGGCGATTAACTGGAACGAAATCCCTGATGAGAAGGACCTCGAGGTGTGGGACCGCCTCACGGGTAACTTCTGGCTCCCAGAAAAGATTCCTGTTTCGAATGACATTCCGAGCTGGAACACGCTGACTGATGATGAGCAGCTTTCCACGATGCGCGTGTTCGCAAACCTGACGCTACTGGATACGCTGCAGGGCACCGTCGGTGCGGTATCTCTGCTGCCGGACGCGAAGACGCTGCACGAAGAGGCCGTCTATACGAATATTGCGTTCATGGAGTCCGTACACGCCAAGTCCTACTCGAACATTTTCATGACGCTGGCGTCCACCCCGCAGATTAATGAGGCGTTCCGCTGGACAGAAGAAAACAAAGAGGTGCAGCGCAAGGCTAAGATTGTAGAGTCCTACTACCGTGGCGACGACCCAATGAAGAAGAAGGTCGCCTCCGTCATGCTGGAGTCCTTCCTCTTCTACTCGGGCTTCTACCTGCCTTTGAACTGGGCGGTGCACTCGAAGCTGACGAACACCGCGGACATTATCCGCCTCATCATTCGCGACGAGGCGGTGCACGGCTACTACATCGGGTACAAGTACCAGGTCGGCCTGCGCGACGAGTCGCCGGAGCGTCAGGAGGAACTCAAGGAGTACGCCTTCGACATCCTCTACGACCTGTACGAGAACGAGATCCAGTACACGGAAGACATCTACGATCCGCTGGGCTGGACCGAGGATGTGAAGCGATTCCTGCGCTACAACGCGAACAAGGCCCTCAATAACCTGGGCTACGAGGGACTTTTCCCGGTCGATGAGGCTCGCGTTTCGCCGGCGATCCTGGCGTCGCTATCGCCAAACGCTGATGAGAATCACGACTTCTTCTCTGGCTCGGGTTCCTCGTACGTCATTGGCAAGGCCGAGGAGACTGAGGACGATGACTGGGACTTCTAACCCTGTCAGCTGAGTGCTTTTCGACGCCACTTCGTGCCACCGCAGCAGTTTGCGGTGGCACGTTTTTCGCTTTCGGGCGTCAACATGCCCAAACTTTGGGTTGATACTAAACGGGGGACGTGTGTGGGGGAGTTTCGAAACGTTGCGAGCGTACTGGCTTGTGCTATGTGTTTGGTGGCTGCTGTGACTGTTGGTGTTTCGGCAGGTAACTCATGGTGGCTGTTGTCAGGCCTTGGCAGGGGTGCGAGGTGGACGTTGGGGAAAGGCCCGGAAAGGCTGGCAAATGTATGGGCGCGTCACTTAAGATGATGCGGTATCACAATTAGCTTTCGTGTACCTGTTTTGTGTGCGAAAGTTACAGTCAGGAGGAACGAATGACCGCTGTGGCGCCAAGGCTGGAGACTAAAGTCCAGTCGACACGTCCGGAGCCAACTGGCAATGGCCGGATTGGCTCTCAGATTTATAAGCAGCTCACCACGACAGACCACAAAGAGCTGGGCATCATGTACATCATCATGTCCTTCATCTGGTTCTTCGTTGGTGGCTTGATGGCTCTGCTGATCCGTGCTGAGTTGTTCAGCCCGGGCCTGCAGTTCCTGTCCAACGAGCAGTTCAACCAGCTGTTTACCATGCACGGCACCGTGATGCTGCTTGCGTTCGGTACGCCAGTTGTGTGGGGCTTCGCTAACTATGTCCTGCCGCTGCAGATCGGCGCGCCGGATGTGGCGTTCCCACGTCTGAACGCGTTCGGCTTCTGGATTACGTCCGTCGGTGTTTTCGCGATGCTGGCTGGGTTCTTGACCCCGGGTGGTGCGGCTGACTTCGGCTGGACCATGTACATGCCGCTTGCTGACGCAACGCACACCCCATCCGTCTCCGCGAACCTGTGGATCGTCGGTGTGGGCGCAACCGGTATCGGTACCGTCGCATCCGCGATTAACATGCTGACCACCGTGCTCACCATGCGTGCGCCAGGCATGACGATGTTCCGTATGCCAGCGTTCACCTGGACCGTGTTCGTCACCTCGATCATCGCCCTGATGATCTTCCCGCTGCTGCTCGCTGCTGCACTGGGCGTGCTGTACGACCGCCTGCTGGGTGGCCACATTTACGACACTGCAAACGGTGGCGCAATCCTGTGGCAGCACCTGTTCTGGTTCTTCGGACACCCTGAGGTGTACGTCCTGGCGTTGCCGTTCTTCGGCATCATCTCTGAGATCATCCCGGTCTTCTCCCGTAAGCCAATGTTCGGCTACATCGGCCTGATCTTCGCAACGCTCGCGATTGCTGGCCTGTCGATGGCTGTGTGGGCGCACCACATGTTTGCAACCGGTGCCGTTCTGCTTCCGTTCTTCTCCTTCATGACCTTCCTGATTTCCGTCCCAACCGGCGTGAAGTTCTTCAACTGGGTGGGCACGATGTGGAACGGACACATCACCTTCGAGACCCCGATGCTGTGGGCGATGGGCTTCCTGTTCACGTTCCTCTTCGGTGGTCTGACCGGTATTATGCTGGCTTCGCCACCGCTGGACTTCCAGCTGCATGACTCCTACTTCGTGGTTGCGCACTTCCACTACACCCTGTTCGGTACCGTGGTGTTCTCCGCAATCGCTGGTGTCTACTTCTGGTTCCCGAAGATGACCGGCCGCATGCTGGACGAGCGCCTGGGCAAGATCCACTTCTGGTTCACGTTCATCGGTTTCAACATGACCTTCCTGGTCCAGCACTGGCTGGGCAACATGGGTATGCCACGCCGCTACGCTGACTACCTGGATACCGACGGCTTCACGCTGCTGAACCAGATCTCCACGGTCGGTTCCTTCATCCTGGGCATCGGTATGCTGCCGTTCATCTGGAACGTCATCAAGTCCTGGCGTTACGGCGAGATTGTCACCGTGGATGACCCATGGGGCTACGGCAACTCGCTCGAGTGGGCAACCTCCTGCCCGCCACCGCGCCACAACTTCACCGCGCTGCCACGTATCCGCTCCGAGCGTCCTGCGTTCGAGCTGCACTACCCGCACATGGTGGAGCAGCTGCGCCGCGAGGCTCACAGCAACCACAAGGCTGATACCCCAGCAACGTGGAAGGGCACGAACTCCGGGAAGTAACCAGATGGTGAACCCCTCATCCTGACAGATCACACCCCTCATCGGTTCTCCGATGAGGGGTTTTGTGTTGTCAAAAGGTGCTACCCTCATCACAGTCAGCCAGTAACACGAAGGAGTACACCACCAATGACGGCGTTTGAGGTAGAGCTGCAAGCAGGTCTCAAGCCTGCGGTTATCACCGCGTCGGGCCCAGACCGCCCGGGCGTTTCGGGTTCGTTTTTCACAACCCTGTCGCGCCACAATGTCCAGCTGCTCGACGTGGAGCAGACGGACTTCCGAGGGCGCCTGATGCTGGCAGCCTTCGTGGGCATGGACCCAAACGACTTGGTGGATATCGAGCGTGAGCTGCGCGTCGCGCTGTGGGACTATGGTCAGCGTGTCACCATCGAGACGGATGTCTCCGCCCGCTCGGACCAGCGCCCGCGTTCCACGCACGTGGTGGTGGTCCTTGGCAACCCGGTTACGGCTGAGGCGGTTTCACGGCTGGGGACGGAGTTGGCGTCGGTAGGTGCAAACATTGACACGATTCGCGGGATCGCGCAGTACCCGGTGACAGGTTTGGAGCTGTGCATTACGATCCCGAATTACTCGCCGGGTGACGGGCAGGAGATCCGCAAGAAGCTCGCGGAGATCTCAGCAGAGCTGGGGATTGATCTCGCGATGGAACACGCGGGCTTGCACCGCAGGATGAAGCGCCTGGTGTGCTTCGACTGTGATTCCACACTGATTACTGGCGAGGTCATCGAGATGCTGGCTGCGCACGCGGGACGTGAGGCGGAGGTCGCTGCTGTGACTGAGCGCGCGATGCGCGGCGAATTGGACTTTGAGGAGTCGCTGCGCGAGCGAGTGAAGGCACTGGCGGGGCTCGACGCGTCGGTGATTGAGGAGGTGGCGAAGGACATTGTGCTCACGCCTGGAGCGAGGACCACGATTCGCACGTTGAACTCGATGGGGTACCGCACCGCGGTGGTCTCTGGCGGGTTCATCCAGGTGCTGGAGGGGCTGGCTGAGGAACTGGAGCTCGACTACGTGCGCGCGAACACGCTCGAGATTGAAGACGGCAAACTGACGGGTCGGGTGATCGGCAAGGTGGTGGACCGCCAGGCGAAGGCGGAGTTCCTGCGCGAGTTTGCGCAGGACAGTGGGCTGCGCATGGACCAGACGATCGCGGTGGGTGACGGCGCAAACGACATCGATATGCTCTCTGTGGCTGGTCTGGGCATTGCGTTTAATGCGAAGCCGGCGTTGAAGGAGATCGCGGACGCGTCGGTGAACCACCCATTCCTGGATGAGGTGCTCTACATGATCGGCATCCCGCGTGACGAGATCGACGACTCGAATGAACGCCAGGGCATCGATGGTCGCGTCGCTCTGACAAACCGCGAAGCATGAGCAGACAGTTAGCTTGGCAGCTCCTGCACGAGCGCACCAGCGCTGACTACCGGCAGCGCACCGAGGACCCGCGCGACCCGGAGACGGTGCAGGCGATGCAGCTGGTGATCAACCTGCCGAAGCAGGACCCGCCACCACGCAACGCGGTGCTAGTCGACGCCGCCCGCGCCACCGTCGCTGTCTGTCTCGCGGAACAAGCGGGCGAGCCCGGGCCGTGGCGGGAGCACCTGCAGCGCTGGTACGACCACCGCATCCGCAAGGTGACTCGACGGGCGCGAAACAAGGCGTGGTTGGATGTGCAGGAGGTGCCCGGGGTGACGGTCGGGTCGGTGCGGGCGTTTGTGCCATCCGCGGTGTGCGACGTGCCGCACGAGGTATCGAAGCTGCAGATCAAGGGGACGGACCTGCCGATGGAGTCGGTGGAGGGGCAGGTGGGGGCGTCGACACCTGTGATTGTGGTGGATGCTGGGCTCGAGATGTCTGCGGGGAAGGCGGCCGCACAGGTGGGGCATGCCTCAATGCTGCTTGCTGCGCAGCGCCCGCTCGAGTGGGTGCAGGCGTGGGCCGAGGACGGCTTCCCGCTGAGTGTCCGCGAGGCGGACAGTGGCGTGTTTGCGGAGTGCTTGGCGTACGCGCGCGAACACGACGGCGTGGTGGTCGCCGACGCAGGGTTCACGGAGGTCGCGCCAGGCTCGGTGACGGCGCTGGCGTTTAGCGCGCTGCCACCAAGCGTTTTAGCGCGCCTCTGACGGTATCGGGGTTGGTGGTCTCCCAGAAGGCTGGGAGGCTGCGGCGCAGGAAGGACCCGTAGCGCTTCGTGACTAAGCGGTTATCGAGTACGGCGACGACGCCACGGTCACTGACCGAGCGCAGCAGGCGGCCCGCGCCCTGCGCCATGAGGAGTGCTGCATGCGTGGCGGAGACCTCCATGAACCCGGAGCGCCCGGCAGCATCCGCGGCGTTGGCACGTGCCTGCAACAGCGGATCGTCGGGGCGGGGGAACGGGATGCGGTCGATGATGACAAGCGACAGGGAACGGCCGGGGACGTCGACACCCTGCCAGAGGGTCAGCGTGCCGAACAGGCAGCTGTTCTCGTTGCGGGCGAACTTGTCCACGAGCGCGCCGGTGGAGTCTTCGCCCTGCAACATGATGTCGAAGGGGAGGCGTGTGCGCATCGCCTCCGCGGCCTGCTGGGCGGCGCGGCGCGAAGAGAAGAGACCGAGCGTGCGACCGCCGGCAGCGGTGATGAGCTCGGCGATCTCATCGAGCGTCGCGTCCGACAGGCCGTCGCGGCCAGGTGCAGGCAGGTGCTTGGCGGTGTAGAGGATGCCGGACTTCGCCGGGTCGAAGGGGGTGCCGGCGTCGAGGCTGTCCCATGTGTTGTCCGGAAGACCCCAGGAGGCCGCCATGGCGTTGAAGTTCCCGCCGACAGTCAACGTGGCGGAGGTAAGCACCACGGTGTGTTCGCCGAAGAGCTTCTCCCGCAGCAGGGCGGCGACGGAGAGTGGCGCGACGGCCACGGAGTCGTCGTATTTGTCGGAGCGCGTCAGCCACACCACGTCGTAGTGCTTGGCTGGGTCGTCCTCGTCGAAAACTTCGAGGATGCGGACGGTGGCGTCGTGCAGGTCCTCGAGGTGGTTCTTGAGGTTGCCGCGCTCGGCGGCGGTTTCCGGGTCGTTCGCGGCCTCGCCTTCGGGGGCGTCCGCGATGGCGTTGCGCGTGCGCCACAGTGCATCGCGGACACCGGTGAAGGCGCCGCGCGCGGGATCAGAGATGCGTTCCCAGCGGCCGGGCTCCTCCAGGGCGAGTGCCGCGTTGAAGTCGTCGGCGACGTCTTCGAGAATCGCCTTATCCGCACCGAGCTTGCCCGCACGCCGGGCAGCGAGCGTCAGCGCGCGGGCTGAGAGTTCGTTGGTGGCTACGGAGGTGATGCGCCCGTCGAGCTCGTGGGCCTCGTCGATGATGACGACGTCGTGCTCCGGCAGTACGTCAACGTCTGCGAGGGCGTCGATAGCTAGCAGCGCGTGATTCGTTACCACCACGTCGACGGAGCGGGTCTTCTCCCGCGCAAGCTCGGCGAAGCACTCCTCGCCGTGCGGGCAGCGACTCGCCCCAAGGCACTCGTTGGAGGTGACGGACACCTGGCGCCACACCAGATCGGGGACGCCGGGCTCGAGGTCGTCGCGGTCGCCGGTCTCGGTGTCCTGTGCCCACTCGGCGACGCGCTTGACGTGCTTGCCCAGCCAGGAAATGTCGTCTTCCTCGATGAGCGCCTCCGGGGTCTCCTCGTCTAGCCCGATCTTGTGTAGGCAGACATAGTTGTTGCGGCCCTTCTGGATGGCGAAGGTGGGGCGGCGCTCCAAAAGCGGCTCGAGGGCGTCGGCGAGCCGGGGCAGGTCACGCTCGACGAGCTGGCGTTGCAGCGCGATGGTGGCCGTCGATACGACGACGGTGCTGTCCGACTGCTGCGCGTGCCGAATCGCGGGGATGAGGTAGGCGAGCGACTTGCCGGTGCCAGTGCCAGCCTGCACGGCGAGATGGCGTCCGGCGTCGATCGCTTTGGTGACGGCCTTCGCCATCGCGACCTGCCCGGGGCGCTCTGCGCCACCGAGGGCGGCGACGGCGGCCGCGAGCAGGTTTTCGGTCGTTTGGGCGAAAGGCTGGTCACTCACATCGGGAAAGTCTACCTACTCGGTGGGCTCAGGGAAGCCGACGAAGCGCGTCGGGATCGCCGCATCGCCCTTCGCCAGCGCCAGGCCCTCCCACGGCAGGGTGGTGCGAGCGGTATTGTGCAGCTCGCGGGCAGCCTCGAGCTCGTCATGCTTGTCGACGACCTCTCCGTCCCGAATCAGCGGTACCACCAGGTCACGGTACTCGAGGGCTGGCTTCGTATCGATTTCCGCGCGCAGCGGGTAGATGAGTTCCGCCACCGCGACGCCGGAGGCGCGGTAGGCGCGCTTGGCCAGCTTCGCGCCGCCGTAGGTGCGCTTCCCGGAGGAACGCTTGGCCACAGGGTGGCCGTCGACCTCTACAAGCTTGTACACCAGCGTGGCCGTCGGTGCGCCGGAGCCGGTGACCACCGAGGTGCCGACGCCGAAGCCGTCGACAGGGTCGCCGCGCAGGCCCGCGATGGCGAATTCGTCGAGGTCGGAGGAGACGATGATCTTGGTGTTGAATGCGCCGGCCTCGTCGAGTTGGGCGCGCACGCGACGCGACACGATGCCCAGGTCACCGGAGTCGATGCGGATCGCGCCGAGCTCAGTGCCCGCGACCTCGAGTGCGTGCTCGATGCCTTTGGTGATGTCGTACGTATCGACGAGCAAGGTGGTGTCCTTGCCCAGACTTTCGACCTGTGCCTTAAACGCGGAGACTTCGTCGGGGCGACCTTCCTCGTCGACGTGCAGCAGCGTCCACGCGTGGGCGGCGGTGCCGGAGGCCGGGATGCCGTATCGGTAGGAGGCTTCCATGTTGGAGGTGCCGACGAACCCCGCGATGTAGGAGGCACGCGCAGCAGAGACCGCTGCCTGCTCGTTGGTGCGTCGCGAGCCCATCTCTATGATCGGGCGGCCATCAGCGGCCGTGACCATACGGGACGCGGCGGAGGCCACCGCGGAGTCGCCGTTGAGGATCGACAGGATGACTGTCTCCAGGATCACGCACTCGGCGAAGGTGCCGCGCACCGTCATGATGGGGGAGTATGGGAAGTAAATGTCGCCCTCGCGGTAGCCATCGACCTGGCCGGAGAACGAGTAGTCCCGCAGATATTCCTTGGCCTCGTCAGAGAGGAAGTCGAGCGCCTCGATTTGCGCGTCGGTGAAACGGAAGTTCTGGATGGCGTCGACAACTCGGGCGGTGCCTGCGACGACGCCGTAGCGGCGGTCATTCGGCAGGCGGCGGGTAAAGACCTCGAAGGCGCACTGCCTGTGTGCGGTGCCGTCTTGAATGGCGGCGTCGAGCATGGTCAGCTCATACATGTCCGTCAGGAATGCCGTCGAGTAGTTGGGGTGGGCCTGGTTTTCAGTCATGTTCGATGAGTGTAGTGCGTAGACGGGACTGCTGGGTGCATTAGCACACAATGCTTGCGGGCGTCGTGTTTCTGAAGCAGGTAAGGTGGTGCACATGAAAAAGACAGGAATTGTAGCGATGAGTTCGCCGATGGCGTCTCCTGAGCTCGACGAAGCCATTGACGTCGAGGTTGCGACGAGCGAAAACCTGCCGTGGATGTGCATAGTGTGGGACGACCCCGTCAACCTGATGAGCTATGTCACCTACGTTTTCCAAACCGTCTTGGGCTACGACCGCAAGCGCGCCCAGGAGCTCATGATGCAGGTGCACACCGAGGGGAAAGCGGTGGTGTCCTCTGGTGAAAAAGACAAGGTCGAGGGCGACGTGAAGAAGCTGCACACCGCTGGCCTCTGGGCAACAATGCAGCAGGCCGGATAGGCCAGGGCAAGGAGAGAGTAGCGAATGCAAGCTTGGCGGAAGAAGAAGGGCCTGTTGCGCTCAGGCATCAAATTTACGACGCTGTTTGACCCCCTCGAGCGCGAGATCATCGGGGACTTGACGGCGACGGTGTCCGAGGCGTTGATCGCTAGGGCGCAGTCCGCGCCGCGCGACGAGTTCTCGGAGATGATGGGGCTGTCTGTGGGCCACTCCGAGGCGCCGACGGACCCGAAGCTGGCCCGCCTGCTGCCGGACTTTGAGCGGGAGCAGGACGAGGAGTTCGAGGGCGACAACGGCCTGCTTCGCAGCTTGCACGAAAACGACATCATCAAGGCGAAGCTGACCAACCTGCAGGTGGTCAACGAGGCGCTGGGCCCAACCGGTGGCGTTGAGGTGACCATCGAGGAAGAGGAGGCACACCAGTTCCTGGCGGCGCTCAACGACATGCGCCTCTACGTCTCGGCCGACGACCGCGGCGGCGAGGCCGCCGAGCAGCAACGCGCGCAGCTCATCGAGTGGCTGGCGTTCTGTCAGGAGTCGCTGCTGCAGGCGATGATGGGCGAGTAAGCATATGACGCAACCTCCACACGCACCGAGGCCAGGCTGGGGCTACGGCCAGACTGGGCAGCCGGGTTACGGCAAGCCCTTCGACCGGCCGTTCTCGCACCCGGACCAGCAGCTTGCCGCGTTTGGCGTCGACCCTGCGATGGACCCTGCCGCGCAGCGCAAGAGCAAGTTCAAGCAGCAGCGCAGAACCGGGCTGCTGTTCGCCCTCGGCTACATCGCGATTATCTGGGCCGTGCACATCCTGAACATGGCGGTGTTCGGCGGAGAGCTGAATAACTTTGGCGTGCACCCGCTGGACCTGACCAGTATCTGGCACATCTTCACCTCGCCGCTGCTGCACGCTGACCTGGACCACCTGATCGGTAACACCGGCTTGGGCGCGCTCTTTGCGTTCCTGGTGGGATACTCCGGCAAGCGGGTGTTCTGGGAGGTCACCGCGTTCGTGGTGCTGATCGGTGGCATCGGAACCTGGTTGTTCGGTGGGATCGGCACGAACCACATTGGTGCCTCGGGCCTGGTCTACGGCTGGCTGGCGTACCTGCTGGTGCGCGGCTTCTTCAACCGGTCGGCGGGCCAGGTGTTGCTTGGTGTCATCCTCGGGTTTACGTACTCGGGCCTGATGTGGGGCGTGCTCCCACTGGTCGAAGGTGTCAGCTGGCAGGCCCACCTCTTTGGAGCGATTGGTGGCGTGGCCGCGGGTATGATCATCACCTCGGACGACCCGCCGGAGCTCGCGATGAAGAAAGCGCGGAAGAAGCAGCAGAAGCAGCGCAAGAATCCGAATCAGCCCTATGGGCTAGGATGATGTGACGTGAAAACGCTCGAGAACAATGCTCCTATCGGTCTTTTCGACTCTGGCGTGGGCGGACTGACGGTAGCCCGCGCCGTCATCGACCAGCTGCCCAACGAGTCGATGATCTACATCGGCGATACCGCGAACAGCCCGTACGGGCCACAACCGATTGCGCAGGTGCGCCAACACGCAATGCGTATCGCCGACGAACTCGTCGCCCGCGGCTGCAAGATGCTGGTCATCGCCTGCAACACGGCCACTTCCGCATTCTTACACGACGCCCGCGAGCGCTACGACATCCCAGTTGTTGAGGTGATTCAACCAGCGGTGCGGCGCGCAATCGCGACCACCCGAAACAACAAGATTGGTGTGATCGGCACGCAGGGCACCATCACCTCCGGGGCCTACCAGGACCTCTTCGCGCTCAACTCAAATTTGGAGGTGACGGCCACCGCCTGCCCGCGGTTTGTCGAGTTCGTGGAGCGCGGCGTGACGTCAGGCCCAGAGATCCTCAGTATCGCGAAGGAGTACTTGGCACCGCAGCGCGAAGCGGGCGTCGATACGCTGGTGCTGGGCTGCACCCACTATCCGCTCCTCTCTGGCATCGTGCAGCTCGCCGTGGGGGACGACGTCACACTCGTGTCCTCAGCGGAGGAGACAGCGAAGGATGTGCTCCGCATCCTCACTGAGCGCGACTTGCTGGCGGATCCTGAGGTGGAACCAACGCGAACCTTTGAATCCACCGGCGACCCGGCAGTGTTTGACTCCCTCGCGACGCGCTTCCTTGGGCCGATGGTGCACGCCGTAAACCACCCCATGAGCTAGGCCACAGCAGCCTGAATTCTATGACATGGCTACAAAACTGAGTGTTTTTAGTGGAAACGTTAGAAATTGCGTAGTTTTCATGGCACAGTAATTCCATGAAGTTGACCATTCTCGGGTGTTCAGGGAGTTTAGGCGCCCCCGGTAATCCCGGCTCGTCCTATGTGATCAGTACGCCGGGCAACCCGGACATACTGATGGACTTTGGGCCCGGCGCCTTGGCTGCGATGCAAACGCGCGAGGAAATGGATCCTTCCAACGCGCACCTGGTTTTTTCGCACCTGCACGCGGATCACTGCTCTGACGTGCCCTCGCTGCTGGTATGGCGGCGCTACCACCCGGAAAAGCCGGCGAGGCGCACGCACAAACTGTACGGCCCAGGCCACGCTGCGACGCACTTTGGCCGCATGGCCGCGAACACCGCCGACGAGGTCGACGACATCAGTGACACCTTTGACGTACACACGTGGAGCCCACGAACCCCAGTGGAGATCGATGGGGTGCAGGTCACCCCGTTCCCGGTGGATCACCCGGCGCAGGAATCGCACGCGCTGCGGGTCACGTGCAAGAAGACCGGCGCGACGCTGGTCTACTCGGGCGATAGCGGGGTCACGCCTAACCTAGTCGAGGCGGCCCGCGACGCAGATCTCTTCCTCTGCGAGGCCGCCTGGGGTCCGACATCCGAGGGGATGGCGCCCGGCATGCACCTGTCTGGTGAAGAAGCGGGGCGGATTGCGCGCGAAGCGGGCGTCAAGAAGCTCGTGGTTGTGCACATCCAGCCGTGGGCGGACCAGCAGGCCACGCTTGAGGCCGCTGCGCGCGAGTTCGGCGGGCCGACGGTGCTCGGCAAGCCCGGCGCCTGCTTCGAGCTGTAACGCAGTGCGTTACCCTGGAGGGCATGACAACTTCTGATTTTCTGCGCGCAGACGGGCGCGCGCTCGACGAAATGCGCCCGGTGCGTATCACCCGCTCGTTTACCTCGAACCCGGCAGGTAGCGTCCTTGTAGAGTTCGGCAACACCCGCGTCATGTGCACCGCCTCCATCGAGGAAGGCGTGCCGCGCTTCAAGAAGGATTCCGGCGAAGGTTGGCTGACCGCCGAATACTCCATGCTCCCGGCCGCAACCCACGAGCGCATGCCACGCGAATCGATGCGCGGCAAGGTGAAGGGCCGCACCCACGAGATCTCCCGCCTGGTCGGGCGTTCGCTGCGCGCTGCGGTGGACCTGCGCCAGCTGGGGGAGAACACGATCCAGCTCGACTGCGACGTCCTCCAAGCCGACGGCGGCACCCGCACCGCCTCCATCACCGGCGCGTACGTCGCGCTTGCGGACGCCATCTCCGTACTCAAAGAGCGCGGTGTCGTACCGGGTGAGCCGCTGCTCGCGCCAGTCGCCGCAGTCTCCGTAGGGATTATCGACGGCCGCGTTTGCCTCGACCTGCCGTACGAAGAAGACTCCCGCGCTGAAGTTGACCTCAACGTAGTGATGCAGGAGGGCGATAACTTCGTCGAAATCCAGGGCACCGGCGAGCACGGCCTGTTCGGCCGCGAGGAGCTCAACCAGATGCTCGACGTGGCACAAAAGGGCTTGAACGAGCTCATCCAGGCGCAGAAAGCCGCGCTGGCATGACGGTAAGGGTGCTGGTTGCGTCCAATAACGCAAAGAAGCTCAAAGAACTCCAGCAGGTACTCGACGACTGCGGCATCGACGGCGTGGAACTCGTCGCCCTCGGCGACGTAGAGCCGTACCCGGAGCCGAAAGAAGACGGGCTGACGTTTGAGGAGAACGCGCTGATCAAGGCGCACGCCGGGGTAGCAGCCACCGGGCTGCCGTGCGTGGCGGACGATTCCGGCCTGGCCGTCGCCGCGCTCAACGGGATGCCCGGCGTGCTCTCCGCCCGCTGGTCTGGGCATACCGGGCAGCATGGCGCCGAGGACACCGACACCGCGAACAACAACTTGTTGCTCGCGCAGATGGCGGACATCGCTCTGCGTGACGCGGCGTTCGTGTCCTGCTGTGCGCTCGTGACCCCGCAAGGCGAGGAGTTCACCGCCGAGGGCCGCTGGGAGGGTAGCCTGCTCGAAGCGCCGAAGGGCGAGCACGGCTTCGGCTACGACCCGATCTTCCAACCAGCCGACACCCCTGGTCGCTCATCAGCACAGCTCAGCCCGGAAGAGAAAAACGCCCGCTCACACCGTGGGACGGCGTTGCGGGCGCTGGCACCGCACATCGCGGCGCTTTGTAGCTAGCGTGGGCAGCTAGCGTAGCTGGAACGTGCGCGTGACCTCCTTGCGGCGCTTCGCCTCCACCCAGAAAGACAAGAAGGGGACGACGCCAGAAATCGCGGTCACCGCCCACGTCTGCGCAGCCCAACGGGCCTTCAGCCCCAGGTTCAGCGATGTGACCAGGAACAGGATGTACGCCAGCCCGTGCACGCGCGCCACCCACTCCAGCATGGACACGTCCATATGTAGGAGGTACTGCATGATCATGCGCGCGCATAGGAGCAGCAGCAGGATGCCTGTCGTCCACGCTGCGACAGAGAACGCCGTGAGCGCTTGCTTTACTCGGCGCTGACGCTCCGGGTGAATCTTGGGTGCTGCTGCGTTTGGCTGCGGCTGGGTCATGCTTTCAGGCCTCTCACTTTCTGTTCGGTTCGCTCTTCGGCTCGCTGTTTGGATCCGCCGAACCACGACGGCGTGGTGCGAGCATTGAGTTGTATTCTTCCACATCGAGAGTAGGACGCTCCGGCAGGAAATCCTCATCAATCTCCACCGGATCACGGCTGCCGTCCGCACCGTAGCGTGCAAGGTCCGCCTCGTAGAGCTCATCCATCGACCCCGATGCGTTCAGCGCATCAATTTTTTCGTTCTCCATCTTTAACCCCGCCTTGTAGGCGTAGACGAAAAACGCACCGAAGAACGGCCACTGCAACGCATACCCCAGGTTCTGGAACGTCCCCGTCCCGGACTGGTAGCGGGTCCACTGCCAGTACGCCAGCAGACAGCACGTAATCACCGCGGCGATGAGCAACACGACGTGCCACGCGCGAACCCGAACGTGCCGACGCTTCGGCGCGCCCTCTTCACCTGGGAAACTGTTTTGCTCGCTCACAGTGCTTCAGTCTAGCAACAACACTTATCGACGCCCCCTCCGACAAGTTTTGCGGCCCCGATACTTGTTCTGCGGTTGCGTGTGTCCGCGCGGCGGACACCCCTGATGCGTTCCCGGAAGGATGGAGCTGGTAGACGTGTTGCCGCGGACAGACAGAGGGGATCCTGTGTCCGCGGGGTGGAAGATGAAAAGGGGGTTGTGTGTCCGCGCGGCGGAAACATTTGATGTCTTGCCGCGGACAGGTGGAGCAGATCGCGTGTCCGCGCAGCGGACACCTCCCCCAACCTGGTAGCAGCAGCCCCGGTCCTTCCTGCTAATTTGTGCCCACTTGTGCAGTGTGTAGGATGAAAGGCGCTTTATGCGCCCGTGGCGGAATTGGCAGACGCGCTGGATTTAGGTTCCAGTGTCTTTGACGTGTGAGTTCAAGTCTCACCGGGCGCACAAGAGGAAAGAGCCTCCGGGATTGCAAATGACGCAGTGTCGGAGGTTCTTTTGTGCGCGCCGCAAAAGCCAAAAGCTGGGCTTAAGGGACATTTTGTGTGTAACTAACTGTGTCCAGCCCACCCTTTTCTCACGCCTAAGCTGGGGTTCCACTGATGATCAATGCCGGTATCGAATTCTTTCGGTCCGTCGACCTCTTCCCGTTGACCTCTTCCGGTCGACCTACTCCGGTTTACCAACGCAGGTCAGCGCAAAATCGGCAAAATAGCCCCAAAACCATCCAAATCACCGCTGACCTGGGTTGGTCGACGCAATGAGGTCGACCGGAACACCCGAGCGCCTCGATGCGACCAGAATTGTGCACGTCAAGGGCTTTGCTCGTCCCCCTGGCTATATGTGGCCGCGCAACGCGCAGGCGGCTGGTTCTAGTCCCCTAGAGCCCTCGATGCCGCGGGTCCCTGCGCTACCCGCAGACTCCAGATCACACACCAGGCGTCATTCGGTGTTGATTTCTCAAAACGGGCGAATGGAACTGTTTTGAAAACCATATCTGGTTGTTGGCCGAGGTCATCCCGGGAAACCAGATAGATTTATACACACAAAATGTCCCTTAAGCCAAAAGCTGAGTAGCGGAAGCCGCAAAACTACGGCGCGTCGATCGGGAACTGGACGGAGCCGTCCGTCGACTGGGTGGGTGCTTCGTCCTGCTCCGGCCCGTAGATGAGCCAGCCGCCGAGGGCGACCAAGGCCGCGATCGCGATGGTCGCGATGACTGCGCGCTGCTTCTTGGGCTCGGCAGGGCGGTCGGGGTTGTACTCGTCTTTGAGGTAGGGGTCTTGGTTTGGCGTCGTATTCTTATCCACGGCGCCAAAGATATCATCTTATGCGCCGGTGGTTGCATTCAGGTCCCAGTCGCGCAGGATGCGCTCGACGTGGCCGGTTGCACGAACGTTGTACTGTGCCTGCTCAACCTTGCCGTCGGCGCCAACGAGAATGGTGGAGCGGATGACGCCCTGCACGATGCGGCCGTAGTTGTTCTTCTCGCCGAATGCGCCGTAGGCGGTCATGGTTTCCTTGGACGGATCGGAAAGCAGGGTGATCTTCAGATCGTGGTCTTCGCGGAACTTCGCCAGCTTTTCTGGCTTGTCGGGGCTGATGCCGACGACAGCGATGTTGGCGTCGTTAAACACTTCGAGGTGCTCGGTGAAGTCGCAAGCTTCCTTGGTGCAGCCCGGGGTGTTGGCGCGTGGGTAGAAGTAGACAATAACGCGCTTGCCGGCGAAGTCTGCAAGCGAAACGGTTTCGCCTTTGTCGCTGGTCAGGGTGAATGCGGGGGCGGTGTCGCCTTGTTCGAGTCGAATGTTGTCAGTCATAATTCCCCGTTTTACACTAGATTGGTTGGAAGTTCTGTAAATAGTTAACACATCTAGGAGTATGTAGATCGTGGCACGAGATATTCATGACATTGAGCGCAGCCTTGCAGAGACCCGCTCGAAGCTCGCTAGCACCCTCGATGAGCTCGCAGACCGCGCTCAGCCATCCAACCTTGCAGGCAGCGCGAAGAGCGAAGCTGCTAACTGGCTGCAGGATGAGACCGTCCAGAAGGTCCTGATTGGTATCGGCGTTGGTGTCGCAGCACTTGTTGGCATCAAGGTGTTTAACAGCCGCAAGCGCAAGAGCGAGCTGAAGAAGCTGCAGGAGCTGCTCTCTCAGCGCTAAAACGCGCAGAAGAGTGCCCCGCCCTCCACGTTGGAGGAGCGGGGTTTTCTGCTATTTCACGACGATCGTCGCACCTGCCGCTTCCATCTCACGCAGTGCGGCCTGCCCACGCTCCTCGTCGACGGGGGAGCACAGGTCGGCGAGGACGCGGACGTCGAAACCCTCCTTGCGGGCATCAAGCACCGTGGCGCGCACGCAGTGGTCCGTAGCGATGCCGCACACATCAATGGCAGTGACGCCGTGCTCGCGCAGCCAATCGCCGAGCAGTACATCGCCGTCAGTGACGCCCTCAAACCCGGAATAAGCAGCGGTGTAGTGCCCCTTCCGGAAGTACTTGTCAATACTTATCGACGCCAGCGGCGCGCGCAGCTGTGCGCCATCGGTGTCAGCAACGCAGTGGACTGGCCAGGTATCCACAAAATCCGGGTCCTGCGAGAAGTGGGTGCCAGGGTCGATGTGCCAGTCCTGCGTGGCGAGCACGAAGTCGTAGTCGTCTCTGTGTTCTTCGAGCAGTGTGCGCACGCCTTCGGCGACGAGATCACCCTTCGCGGTGCCGAGGGAGCCGCCGGGGCAGAAGTCATTTTGGATATCAACAAGGATGCAAGCGACAGTCATGCCGATAGCCTAGCCGGTGGCGCGCCTGCTCGGGGCGTTTCAAAGTATGGGGGAATTTGTGGGGGATTTGGGTTAAGATACGAAAAAGCCCCTGGCCTGCGGTACTGTTCCCGCTGGTCAGGGGGTTAAGGTGGTGCGCCATCAGGGAATCGAACCCCGAACCCACTGATTAAGAGTCAGTTGCTCTGCCAATTGAGCTAATGGCGCTTGTTGTCTTGGAGGCTGTCCTCGTTGGCAACGTTGAATACAGTAACACTAAGGTTTGCAGGGTGTAAAATCGCCTGGTCAAGGTGGTTATTTTCGATCGTTATGTAACGGTTATCGTTTCGGGTCGTTGTAAAGTAGCGTTTCGTTGTGCTGGGGCGATAGTGTTGTTGGTTGCTAAAACTTCGGGTGTTGTGAGGAAGCGAGAAACGTGACAAGCATGCGGCGGTCTCTCATTGGTGTTGGCCTTGTCGCCGTGTTGGCGGCGGGTGTAGTTGGGTGCTCGTCGGAGGCGGGCAAAGGCATCAACCAGGTGGCGGAAACCACTGGTCAGACGACCGTCAAACCAGAGCCCCCGGCGTTTTCGGTGAAGGACGAGGCGACAGACGTCGAACCCCTCGACCCGATTACGGTGAAGTCCGAAGCCGGGCTCGAAGAAGTCGAGATGACCAACGAGGCAGGCAAGGTTATCGAATCGTCCTTCAATGATGACCGCACCGAGTGGGAGGTCACCGAACCGCTTGGGTACGGCCGCTACTACACCATCGTGGCGAAGGATAAGGCTGGCCAGAAGAAGACCGTGAGCTTTTCCACGGTCGTCCCAGCGGCAACTACGAACGTGTACATGGGCCCGCTTGAGGGATCGACTGTTGGTGTCGCGCAGGCGATCACGTTCCGTTTCGACGTCCCCATCCAGGATACGAAGGCACTTGAGGAGCTCATCGACGTTGAGACCTCGAACGACACCGAGGGTGGCTTCTTCTGGCTGGACCCATATGAGCTGCGCTGGCGCCCAAAGGAATTTTGGGAGCCAGGCACCACGGTGAAGGTGACGGCCGACCTCTACGGCAAGGACCTCGGCGGCGGCGTCTACGGCGCGCAGGATAACGAGACCACCTTCGAAATTGGGGACGAGGTGAAGACAGTCATCGACAACAACGAAAAGGTGCTGCGCGTCTACCAAAACGGTGAGCAGATCCGTTCGTTCCCGGTATCGCTGGGTACCGACTTCCAGTACGACACCCCGAACGGCACCTACGTCGTTGGCGATGAGCACACCTCGCTCGTGATGGACTCCCGCACCTTCGGGCTTGGGCTGGGGCAGGGCGGCTACGTCACCCCCGTGGACTACGCCACCCAGCTGTCCTACTCGGGCATCTACGTGCACTCGGCACCGTGGGCGGTGTGGGCGATGGGTTCCACGAACCAGTCGCACGGCTGCGTCAACGCGACGTACTCGGACGCGCAGTGGTTCCAGCAGACCGTAAAGCGAGGCGACCCGGTCATCATCAAGAACACGAACGGTGGCACGCTCAACGGCTACGACGGCCTGGGCTACTGGAACCTGGACTGGGAGCAGCGCTCCGGCGGTTCAGAGGATCCGGGTTAAGCGACAAAATGTGTGCTTTTTTGGATATGGATTCCAGGTCCTGCCTGGGCCTACGGCGGGACAGTACTCGTTGAATCGGGATTCCCTGCCGTAGACCGGAAGGTCCACCACTTCAGGCGTTGGATGTGCTATGACAGCAGACT
>NZ_JASPBG010000016.1:0-30240 GCF_030228125.1 Corynebacterium sp. UMB10119B | reverse complement strand
CCATTCTTCCGGCTCAGAGTATTGAGGGGTCTGGGACCGGGTCCGTAAACCCTTTATGTTTTTCGCGCACAGCGGTTTTTAGCGACGCACCCTATAGGTTTTCCGCAGAACTTATATGTGTTTCTGTGCACCCCATATGTTGTCTGTTTTAGCGGTATTTCGTTGTTAATTCCGCACGCGCGCATCAAATGGTTATTTATCGACGACACTCCGTGCCGCACCCCTATATTTAAGGATGTGGAATCGCCTACCCCTCCGGGTTAGAGCCCGCTAGATCCACTTCGCAATCGGGTACACCCATCTGTACGCGCTGACCTGCGGCGTTGTGGGTTGTGCCGAGCGTGCTGCCGGAGTCCCTTTCAGTGTCCCTGGGGTAGGAGCGGCCGCATGAAGGTGCGCTCGTACCGCAGGACGCACCCGGACTCGTCTCGAATCCGGTCAGCGGCGATGAAGTCCGGGTGGGTGCCGAACAAGGTGCGGTACTGCTCGTAGGCAGCCAGGCTGGGGAAGCTGAACAGGGATTCCGCACGGTCACTCACACCTTCCGCGGGTAGGTAGTACCCGTGGTGGGTGCCGCCGTGTTCGTCGACATGCCGCATCCAAGCGCGGGCGAACTGTTCAAAGGCCGCGATCTGGTCGGGGTCGATGGTGTAGTGGACGACACAGGTGATCACATCCACAACGCTAGGCCCACAGGCGCTCATTGGGGAGCCTTTGTCTGTGCGCCTCGTGGTGCACCTGGGGCACACCAATCTGCCTGGTTTACCTGCGGAAATGCGTCAGTTCGCCAAGTTGGCGCCGATTTCAACGGTGAGAACTCCGACGGCGATGAAGAGGATGCCGAGGGCCATGGTTCGGGTGAGGGGTTCGTGGAAGATGACCCGGGCGAGGATCGCGGTGAGAGCTACGCCGGATGCTGCCCAGATGCCGTAGGCGACGCCAAGGGCCATGCCGTCGGCCAAGGCGAGACTTAAGGCGACGAACGCCACGAGATACCCCGCGATGACGCCGATGAACCATTTCTTCACCCGGCCACCGTCGGAGGCTCGTAGCGACATGGTCGCGACGACTTCGGACAAGATGGCGCCTGCGAGGAAGATCCATCTCATGAGTTGACTCCTGCTTCCTGGGCTGCGGTTTGCTGAGCTTTCTGGGAGCCGAGTTCGACGGTGAGGACACCGCTGATGATCAGAACCATTCCAAGACCCATCACAGCAGTCAGAGGTTCACCGAAAATCGCGGCGGATAGCACAGCGGCGAGCACGACCCCGCTGGCTCCCCAGATGCCATAGGCGACGCCGATCTGCATTCCTTCGCGCAGGCAGAAGGTGAGGAAGACGAAAGCGCCGATGTATCCGGCAGCAACCACGATGTACCAGGATGGGTGATTGAGCGCCGCCTTGAGAGACAGCGTCGCCGCCACTTCGGTAGTGATGGCACCAGCGAGCAGGAACCACTGCTTCATGGGGTTGTTCCTTCGATTAGGGAGCGAATGCTGGAGACGACGGCTTCGAGATCCGCGCCGTGGAGGGTGGACACACCTGTGGCCTGGGAGCCCCAGAGTCCGTCGGCGGCGAGTCGGGCGGTGGTCAGCCTGGCTCGGGTGGCGGCGTCGAGATCGTCCGGGAGTTCGAGCCAGCGGCCCATCCGCGTAGTCCACGGTTCGGTGAGTTCGGGCCGGTACGTCGCTTGGCCCCAGATGATGAACTCGGCGCGCTTGGCGGCCCCGTGGGCGGCGACGTGAACGTAGCTCAGGAGCCGCTCGGTGGCGTTGGCGTTCTCGAGGGGCTTGCCAAGGGTGGCAGTCATGTCGTTCTCGACGTTGGCCGCAGCGTGGTCGACGATCGCGGCGAGCAGTACGTCGCGGTTGCGGAAGTGATATAGCAATCCCGGTTTGGTGAGCCCGGCCTCGTGGGCCACTGCGTCAAGGGTAATGTCGCCACCCTCCGCTGCGTTCATGACGCGGAGGGCAGCTTCCAGGATCTCGGAGCGCTGACTGGTTCGCATATAGCTAACTTTACCATTTGGTAGGTGAAGCCTTCAACTGCGGGCGCTGGTAGGGGCACCTGGGGTACACCCCAAGCGAACAATTTGTGAATGAAAAAACTTCCTGTTCGCTAGGGTTAGTTCCAAGACTAACGGAACAGAACCGTCACTGCCTCTGGAGATCACTGAACAGTTGGGGGCGATCTCAGGACAAAAGGTGGGCTATGCCCGGGTGAGTTCGAAAGATCAGAACCTTGATCGTCAGATTGAACAACTCAAGGCAGAGAAGGTCTTCACCTATTACACGGATAAGGCCAGTGGTGGATCGCGTGAGCGCCCTGGACTTGATGAAGCAATGCGATATGTCCGTGCAGGAGATCAGCTTGTCGTCACGTCGATGGATCGGTGCGCGCGTTCACTGACGGATCTGTACGCCATTGTTGACGAGCTAGTCAGCAAAGGAGTGTCGGTGAAGTTCCTCAAGGAGGGACAGACCTACTCAAAAGACTCCACCCCGATCGCCAAGCTGATGCTAGGGCTGTTGGGTTTTGTTCAGTTGGGTAAGGCCGTGAAAGAGCTGGATCAACACCGTGAAATAGTTGAAAAAATAACCCCGCAGGTTTCCCTGCGGGGTGTCGTTGTTAGAACGGTGCTTCGTCGTTGTCGGCGTCAGCGCCAGCCAGGGCGGCGTTCGCCGCCTCGCCTCCGCGACGGGCTGCGCGCGCAGCGGACTCTTTCTTGGAGTCGATCAGCTGCACGGTGTCGATACGGGCGACCAGCGGGTAGTGCTTCACACCGTCCTTGTCGGTGTAGACGTCGGTCTTCAGCGAGTAGCTCACTGCGACACGGTCGCCGGACCCGATGCAGCCGAACACGCCGGGGTTCTTCGCGTCCTGGACGTAGCCGGTCAGCTCCACGATCTCGCTTTCCACCTTGCCGGTGGCCTTGTTCTTGAAGGTGTTGCGCGCATAGACGCTGAGCTTCACCGTCGCACCGCCGTTTGCGTGCTCGAACAGCTTCGGTGCGCGAGCTGCGTTGCCGACGATGGTGCCGTTGTTGAAGGGGTTGGACATGATGGTTCTCCTTATGTGGGTGGGTGTGAATTGCCGTGCAATGTGGGTGTTGAAGCAGCTGCTTTGCTGCTGCGGGGGGGTTGCGCTGTCGTTACAGCACTGCCCAGGGCAGCGGCGTGCCTGCCGCCTCTAGGTCGCGCAGTTCTTGTGCTGCACCCGGATCGGCGTCCTCGCCGTCGATGCCGTCGGCGAGCTGGTAGAGCAGTTCCAGGTCGGTGTGGGTGATGTCGCGCATCACGTGCCTCCTTGTTCGGATTGGTGGTCAATCCGTCTGTTGGAGACAGCTCTGCTGTCTAGGGGTCGCTCCCCTGCCTCGTTGAAGTGTCTGCTGTCGCAAGCCACGGCCGACGAGAAAAAAAGAAACCCCGTTGCATCGCTGCAACGGGGTGTGTGGTGCTACTCGGTGAACAAGATCGTGCGGGTCTTCTCGGCGCCCTCGCGGACGAGTTCGACCATCCGCTCGCCTTGGCCGATGTCGGTCAGCTTCGCCACCAACGACGGGAAGTTCTCGTCTGGCCCGAACTCGGTGGCTCGGTGCGCGGCCACGCCAGCTAGTCCCGGCTGGCCTGTGGCGTGCGCAAGCACGGCAACCGTGGTGGTGAGCTGCGCGCGCATCCCTGGCCAGCTGGTCGGGACAGCACGCATAACCTGCTCCGCGAACCGTAGGCCCGCCTGCGGGTCATCGAGCAGCGCCGCGAGCAGCGCGTCTCGCAAGCGCGGCGTGGTGAAGCATTTCAGCGCCGATCGAACAGCGCGCGTGCTCGGCTGGGTTATTCCTGCCGCCGCCTGCTCGTATTCACGCTGCAGCACGTCGGAGAACATGGGCGGGATATACGCCAGCGCGTCTTCGATGATGTCGGCGTGCTCGGCAGCGTCGATGCCGTGATCGGTGCTGTTCAGGCGTGCCTCGATGTCGTCTTTGCTCGGCTCCGGCAGCTCGCCGGTGTGCTCTAGCATCTGCCGCAGCGCCGCCGATGCGGCGACCTCGCCGACAACGCCGTGGCGCGGCTCGTCGATGAGCGGATGCTGGTACACAGACCACCACGCAGCCCCGGTGACGATCTCGGGCACTTGCACCACCCCGAGCAGCGGCGGTAGGTGCACTGCCCCACTAGTGAGATACGTGGCCGTCTCGTCAAAGACCGGCTGCGCAATGTCATCGCTGATCATGTACGCGATAACAGCGTCGAGTTCGAGGTGGTGGACCCACGCTGCGAACCGCTCGCGACTCTCGGTGAGCTTCTCCACGGCCTCGTCCAGATCGAACCGCGCGACCGGGCCGAGGCGGACGGTGTCGACGCCCTCGTCGTCGACGAAGAACGCGAGGATCAGCGAGTTGTTCGGGTAGAAGCCGAGGATGCCGGGGAGGTTCGCGAGGATCTCGCCGTGAGATGCAAGCGTGTGGGAATGAGTGGACATGGCAGTGCTCCTTTGCACGAATACGGGGTGAACGTGGTCAATCCCGTATTCAGTCCGGCTCTGCCGGTCGCAGGCGTATCCCCGCAGTGCAGTGCCTTTGTGCGCTCGGCGTCGCTAGCGCAGCCTGATGCTCGCTCGCTGGGTGCGAGCGCTAGCGACGCAGCATTGTTAGATCCCCGCGTCGCCGCTGGTTAAGCGTTACCTTTGGCGCGGTTGTGAGACTTGCACAGCAGTTCGCAGTTGCTTTCCTCGAACTGCCGACTCCCGTGGCGTTCCTTCGTTGCTGCCGTCCTAGCAATCACTAAGCAATGCACCGAAAACCTGCGCCGCGTCGTTGGAGCGTCGCAGTTCCGTTTGGTGCAGGATTTTGACCCTAGTGCACCAGCTAGTGCACCAAATGGCGATCCGATCACAAAATGAAGAAGGCCCCTACCAGCGTTTCCACTGGTAGGGGCCTTATCTTAGTAGCGGGGGCTGGATTCGAACCAACGACCTCTGGGTTATGAGCCCAGCGAGCTACCGAGCTGCTCCACCCCGCGTCGGGTGATATTTGATTTTCACCTGCTGCCTTAACGGGCAACGAGTGATAACTATACGCATACCTCTTTCAAACACCAAATCCCCTGCGCACCTCACGGATTCGCAGGGGATTCAGGCTGTCACACGGGAAGGGTTACATGCTCTGGTATTCCTTCACGGCGCGGTCCAGCTCGTCGAGCGCCTTGCCGTACTCCTCGAAGGAGCCGTTGCGTGCGCCTTCCAGGTTGCGCAGCGCGTCGTTGATGTTGTTCAGCGCCTCGTCCTTGTTACCGGCAGCTGCTGGTGCTGGGGTCTCGGCCTTCTCGCCGTCGGCTGGTGCTTCCTCGGCTGGCTTCGTGTTGCCCTTGTCGTCGACGATGTCGATGTCCTGGGCGGCCTCAGAGTGAATGCCAACCTGCTTCAGCGCCTGGGAGATCGTCGGCGCATAGCCGACCTGGCCGCGGTAGAACACGAGCACGCGCAGCAGCTTCGGGAAGGCCGATGCCTGGTCCTTGCGCTGCGAGTAAATCGGCTCCACGTAGAGGATCTCTCCCCCGCCAACCGGCAGGGTGAGCAGGTTGCCGTTCTTCAGGTCGTTGGTGCCCTGCCACAGGGTGCGGTCGCGCGCCACCTGGTCGGAGGACATCAGGGCGTCCTGCGCCTGCTTCGGGCCCTGGGTCTGCGTGTTGGTTGGCAGCACGCGGACGGTGATCTGGCCGTAGTTCTCCGGGTCGGAGGACACGGACATGTGCGCGGAAAGGAACTCACGGTTCAGGCCACGGAACGGCGTAATCAGCTGGAAGGAAGGCTGGTTAGTTTCCGGGTCACCGGCGACGACGTAGTACGGAGGCTGGTTGAGCTCCTTGCGGCCTTCCGGCGCGGTCGGGTCGTTCGGCACGGACCAGAAGGCGTCGTTGTTGAAGAACACGCCTGGGTCGTTCACGTGGTAGCGAGCCAGCAGTTCACGCTGAACCTTGAACAGGTCCTCCGGGTAACGCAGGTGGTCGCGCAGCGAATCGGAGATGTCGCTTGCCGGGCGCACGGTGTCTGGGAACGCGCCCATCCATGCCTTGAGCACAGGGTCGTTCTCGTCGAATGCGTAGAGGTCCACCGTGCCGTCGTAGGCGTCAACGGTCGCCTTGACGGAGTTGCGGATGTAGCCGACGTTGTTGTTCAGCAGGCGCTGCGTAGTCCCGTCTGGGTTCAGCGCGTCCTGCGTCGTATCGGTCAGCGATTCGCGCGTTGCGTACGGCAGCTGGGACAGCGTGGTGTAGCCGTCCACAATCCACTTGATCTTGCCGTCGATCACGGCCGGGTAGGTCTTGGAGTCGGTGGTCAGCCACGGCGCGACCTTCTCAACGCGCTCGCGTGGGTCACGGTCGTAGAGAATCTTCGACTCGGAGCCAACACGGTCAGACAGCAGGAACTTTAGCTCCTGGTACTTCGCGGAGTACGCGATGCGGTTGACCCAGTTGCCGATGTTGACGCCACCTTCACCCTGGTAGGTGTAGGTGGAGCTGTCCGTGTCATACTCGACGGGGCCCTGGCCGTTATCGCCGACGATGGCGTAGTCCAGGCCGTCGTTCGCAGAGGCGATCACCGGGCCGTAGTAGACGCGCGGCTCGTCGACCTGGATGCCCAGCTCGTCTGCCTGGTCCTTCTCAGCAGCGATCGCGTTGGTCTGCAAATCGGAAACGGTGAAGATCGGCAGACCACCACGGGTGGAGCCTGCGTCCTGCGCGGCCTCGTCAACGCGGTTCGCCTGCGCTGCAATGAAGCCGTTGCCGTGGGTGTACACGGTGTGGCGGTTGATCCAGTCACGCTGGTTTTCGCGCAGCGCGTTCGGGTCCATCTCGCGGGCCGCGACGACGAAGTCGCGCATCTTGCCGTCAACCTCGTAGCGGTCCATCGCCAGCTGGTCCGGGAAGCCGTAGAAGTTACGCAGCTGCTGGTTCTGGGTAAAGGTCGGTGAAATGATCTCCGGGTCCAGCAGGCGAATGTTGCTGATCGTGGCAGCGTCGTCCGCAACCTTATCGTTGGAGACCTTTTCCGCGCCCCAGTTGTCCTGGTATTTCACCTGCTCGTCGGTCAAGCCGAACGCGTAGCGGGTGGCCTCAATATTGCGGGCGATGTACTCGGCTTCCTTCGACTGGCGGTTCGGCTTGACCGAGAACTGCTCCAGCAGCGCCGGCCACACACCGCCGACTACGAGCGAGGACACAAGCATCAGCACCGCGGCCAGCACAGGAACGCGGAAGTCCTTATATACAACGGACGCGAAGAACGCCGCTGCGACGAGCACCGCGATGACCGTCAGGATCACCTTGGCCGGCAGCGACGCGTTGACCGTGGTGTAGGACGCACCGGTGAAGATGTCGTTCTGGGAGTACAGCAGGGTGTAGCGCTCCAGCCAGTAGCTAACTGCCTTGAGCACCATCCACAGGCCCGCGGTCACGGCAAGCTGCACGCGAGCGGACGTCGAAATGTGGCCCGGCACCCCGCTGACCTTATTGCCGATGCGGATGCCGCCCAGCAAGTAGTGGCCCACCGCGCCAACGATGAAGGCGACGAGCAGCAGGAGCGAGAGGCCGTCGATAATCGCGGTGATACCCGGCAGTGCGAAGGCGTAGAACCCGAGGTCCTTGCCAAACTGCGGATCATCCACGCCGAAGGATTCCCCGTTGAACCACAGCATGAACGTGCGCCACAGGCGCTGCCCTGCCAGGCCGGAGAAGACCGCGATCACCACCGGAACCCACACCAAGAGCGTGCGAACGCCCTGCTGCAAGTTGACCTGGGTCCGCGTGTCGCCGACAACGGCTTCAAAGCTCAAGGCTTCTTTTGTGCGGCCGCGCCACGCAAGCCACGCGGCGA
This sequence comes from Corynebacterium sp. UMB10119B, assembly GCF_030228125.1. Taxonomy (NCBI): domain Bacteria; kingdom Bacillati; phylum Actinomycetota; class Actinomycetes; order Mycobacteriales; family Corynebacteriaceae; genus Corynebacterium; species Corynebacterium sp. UMB10119B. Next base: position 22,369 of record NZ_JASPBG010000016.1, on the reverse strand, counting down.
GGTAGGTGATCAGCGCGCCAACGGCGGCAAAAATAACAAACAACACCACTCGCGCCACGATGACGCGGTTGAAGACCCCACGGAAATCAAGCTCCCCGAACCAAAGAAAATCGGTGTAGAGACCGATCAGGATCGGGATGCAAAACAGCAATACACCGAGGACACCAATGGTGATGGCAAGTCCGGAGTTCTGTTTCTTCGCGTGGGGCTGTGGTTGGCTGAGGCGGGTGGCCAAATCCTGCTCCTTCGAAATAGTCTTAGTACGCGTATTAAGGTTCTACCTTAAAAAGTGTAACGCCTGAACTGACAGAAGGGTTCCCGTGCTCAACCAACAAGCATTAAATAAGGCCATGTCCGAAGCCGTCGAGTTCGTGCACGCGGAAGGCTGGGACCAAGGGCCAACGCTCTTCGCACTCGTGCCCTCCTCCCTGCTTGTGGACGAGCTCGAGCAACTCGAGGTTGACGACGCCTCTTCGCCCCTGACCCTCGTCGTGCAGGACAACCTGCCGGACAACATCCGCCCCGGCTCCGAGGAGCTGGCGGAGTACGTGGCACGTATCGCCTGGCCACACGCGGTGGAGGGAGCCGTGCTGGCACAGGAGATCATGTTCCGGGACACCAGCAGCGACGACCCCTCGCCGCGCCCGGCGCGCCTCTTCTCCGGTGTGTTGCGCGAGGAGGGCATCGAGCAGACGCTGCTGCAGATGCGCCTAACCGAGGAGGAGCTGGAGGAGCGCGGCCTGTTCGCCCAGGATGATATTGAGCTTCGCGGTGGGCCTAACGTGGCGCCGAATGTTATTGCTGCGTTACGCTACGGTTTGGAACAAGACCCTGATGAGCTGTCCTAAGAGGTTAAAGGAGCACAACGTGGCTACATTTTCGAGCGTTTGGCGTCGGCGCGTCGGTACGCCAGCGGTGCTGGCGATGGCGCTGGTGGTAGCCACCGCGTGCGGTGGCAAGGACGAGCCATCGGAGGAACCGACCACGACGGAGGCGCCGACCACCTCCGCTGAGACCACGGAGTCGCCTTCGCCGTCGGAGTCTGAGGCTGAGTCCGCGGAGGCTACGACGGAGGGGACGTCAACAAGCACTACGAGCACTGCGAAGAAAGACGATAACGGCGTTGCTGAGGTCGCCAAGCAGTTCTCGACGCTCGCTCCGCCCGAGTTCTTCGAAAAGCTAGACAGCTGCACCCCGACCGGCCTCCCGGACGCGTTCGATTGCAGCAGCTCCGAGATGGGCCAGTTCCAGTTCATGGAGTCCGAGTCCGTCGCCACCACGAGTACGCAGGTGCTCACCGAGCTGCGCTCGAGCGAGGTCGTGGAGGACACCGGCCGTTTCGTGGTCGGCTGGTCCACGGTTGGGTCCTCCGCCGTGGTGACCGTCATTGATAATGACAAGGGCCAGATTATGAAGCAGCTGCTCACCATGGACCGCGAAGGCCCGCGCGAACACATCTACAAGCTCGGGCTGGCGAAGCGCCCGGAGGGCGCCACCACCCCTGCGGAGGCAACCACCTCCACCGAGTCTGAGTCCTAGCTGCAGCTGCGCACCGGCTGGCCGTGGGCGAACGCGTCCATGGCCTTCACGGCGTCATCAAGCGTTTTGACTGCCGCGACCTGCATCTCCCCGCTGTCCGTGCGCATGACTTCCGCGCAGTTGCCCTCGGGCGCGAGGAAAAGCTCCGCGCCTGCGTCGCGGGCACCTGCGATCTTGTGGGAGATGCCGCCGATCGGGCCGACCTCCCCCGACTCATCAATCGTGCCGGTGCCGGCCACGAACTTCCCGCCGTTGAGCAGACCCGGCGAAAGCTTATCGATCACCGCCAGCGAGAACATCATCCCGGCACTCGGCCCGCCCACATCGTTAAGGTTGTAGGTCACCTGCACGCCGTCGGCCGGAGCGGACGTCATCAAGATCCCCAACATGGGCACCTTCGCATCCTCCGGATTCGCGCCGAGGGTGATCTCCTCCGTGTGCGGCGTGCCGTCACGCAACACGTCGACGCTGAGCCGGTCGCCGGGGGCGTGCTCGCGCACGATCTGCTGCACCTCCCGCGGCTGTGAGACGTCCTTCCCCCCGACCTTCGTGATGATGTCTGCCGCCTGCAGCGCACCGTTCGCGGCGCTGCCCTCCATCACCTCGTGAACCACCACTGTCGTCGGGCGGCCGAGGTAGTTCATCGCGGCGATCGTCGCCGCCGACTCCGAAGCAACGAATGCCTCCTGGTTGCGCTGCTTCATCTCCTCCCGGTTCGTATTCGGAGGCATGATCTGCTCCAGCGGCACAATCGTGTCATCCGTGGTGATCCAGCGGGTCAGCGCCTGCACCAGCGTCATATTGGTGCGCACGGACACCGTGGTCATGTTGAGGTTGCCCTCCGTTTTGTCAGAGTCCGCGCCCTCGATCTCAACAACGGGCACGCCCTCAACATCGCCGAGCGTGTTAAACGTCGGCCCCGGCCCCTGCGCCGCGTACGGCACGGCCAGGGAGATATCGGTGCCAGGAATATGGTCGAGGCTCAGCGCCGCGGCCAGCACCGCAAGGGGGATGGCGCCCCACACAATCGTGGCGAGGCGGCGGCTGCGCGGCTGTGCCTGTGCTTGTTCTTGCTCGGCGTTCATCACGCCCACAAATCTTAGATGTTCGCCCACAGCGTTGCGATTTTCCAGCTTGCAGCCGACACAACCTGCGCACACGACTGTAGGGTGGTGCCTATGAGTAATGGATTCGGATTTACCTTCCCCAACAACGACAACGACGGTGACAACGGTGACGACGAGCGTCGCAACCAGCAGAACAACCCGTTCGCCGCGTTCGGGTTCGGGGGCAACGTTGGCGGTGGCCAAGGTGGCTTGGGCGATATTTTGAACCAGTTCGGGCAGATGCTCTCCGGCATGGGCTCGACGATGAACGCCCGCACAGAGGGCGAATCCGTGAACTTCGAAATGGCGCTGCGCATGGCACGCCAGCACGTCGGCGACAAGGCTGCGGTCTCCGCGGGGGATCGCACCGCGGTTGAGGAGTCTGTACGCCTCGCCGACCTTTGGCTTGACGACGCCACTACGCTTCCTTCCGCGAACGCCCAGCCGCGCACGTGGAATGCGGACGACTGGCTGGTTGAGACCATGCCGATGTGGAAGCGCCTGGTCAACCCCGTTGCGGAGCAGATGAACCGCGCACAGCGAGACACCATGCCCGCCGAGGCCCGCGAGATGATGGGCCCGATGGTCGGCATGATGGAACAGATGAACGCCATGAACTTCGGCGTCAAGCTCGGCCACGCCCTCGGTGATCTTGCCGAGCAAGCCCTGACCGGCTCCGACTTCGGCCTGCCCGTCGCCCCCGCAGGCGTGACAGCCATCTTGCCGAAGAACGTCACCGCCGCCGCCAAGGGTCTCGAGATCCCCGGCCAGGAGGTCCTGGTCTACATCGTGGCCCGCGAAGCAGCCCGCCAGCGCCTGTTCAAGCACGTGCCGTGGCTCGTCGAGCGCCTCGTCTCCTCCGTTGAGGAGTACGCGGCAGGCCTGGAGATCGATACCTCTCAGCTCGAGGAGATGGCCCGCGGCCTGAACCTGGAAAGCGGCGACCCGCAGGCCATCCAGGAGGCGCTGCAGCAGCTTGAGGGCGCGGACCTCTCCCCGCGTGTGACCTCCCGCAACGCGTCCGCAACCGCCCGCCTGGAGACGCTGCTCGCGCTCGTCGAGGGCTGGGTCGACGTCGTCACCGACGCTTCCCTGGCAGACCGTATCCCGTCGACGCCGCAGCTCGCCGAGGCGTGGAACCGTCGCCGCGCAACGGGTGGCTCCGCCGAGCGCGCGTTCGCGAACGTCGTCGGCATCGAGCTGGGCGCCCCGAAGGTCCGCGAGGCCGCTGAGCTGTGGCGCCGCGTCGAAACCGCCGTGGGTCAGGTCCGCCGCGACCAGATTTGGGACCACCCGGACTTCCTGCCGGCCCCTGAGCACCTGGCCAACCCGGCGGCGTTCATCGACACCCTGCTGGACGATTCCTCCGACGACAACTTCGACGAAGAGCTCGCGCGCCTGGAAGAGGAGCTGCGCAAGAACGACGAGGACTAGCCTTCCCCGCCGAACCGCTGGTAGGCCTCAAGGTAGCCCTTCGCGCGTTCCGCGAGGGGCGCTTTGTCTGCCCACTCCCAGAACTTCGGGCCGTGCCCCGGGATGAAGGTGTGCGTCAGCTCGTGCACGATCACCGCGTCGAGGACGTAGCCCGGCACGTGCTGCAGCCTGTCACTGATCCGAATCGTGCCCGTTGACGGGGTGCAGCTTCCCCACCGCTTCGTCTGGTTCGACACCCACCGTATCGAGCCCACTTTCGCCCGCCCCTCAAGCACCTGCTCGTTGAGCACCTCCGCGCGCGCCTGAAGGTCGGCGTCGCTGACGTGCTGGTGGCGAGTCTTCTTCCGGATCTTTCGCAGCATCTCGGCCACCGCCTCGCGCTCCTCGCGCTCGCTGAACCGGGCTGGGATGCGTACTTCCACGACGCCGTCGATAAGCCGGGCCTGCACTGTGCGTGTGCGCCGCGGCGAGCGAATCACCCGATACTCAAACTCCGACTCCTGCATGCCGAAGATTGTATGCTGTACAACCGACACAGCTTAAGGGGCACGAGGGGGAAGCATGTGTAACCAGTCGGATACTGTCATTGCGCTGGCCATGGGGGTACAGATACTCAGCAGGGGCCCGCACGCGCTGCAATTCGGCCTCGACGCCACACGCAGCGGCATCATCGAAGTCGGCGACGCCCGCGCAGTCGCCGCGGTGCTCGACTCGCTGTCCACACCGCGGCCACTGCCCGAGGTGGTTCGGCGGCTGGCGGTCTCCATGGACGCGGATGCGGCGCGCAGCCTCATCCAGGACCTCATCGCCTACCGCGTCCTCGTCGAAGTCTCCCGCCCGGAGGTACTGCTGATCGGCACCTCAACGCTTGCGAACACGCTGGTAGAAACACTGCGTGCCAGCGGCATCCACGTGCGCTCCCCCGAGCCCACCCAGCCACTGTCCCGCTTTCTTTTCGACGCCCCCTCGCCCCTCCCGCTCATCATCGTCGACCAGGCGCACCGCACCCGGGCGCTTGCCGCGTACACCCGGCACCGCACCGGCCCCGTGCTTCCGGTCCTGCAGATCGACACCCGCGTCCTCATCGGCCCCTACGCCGTCGGTGTGGAAGGCCCATGCCTGATCTGCCGCGAACACTACCTGCTTGAGCGCGACCCACAGTGGGCAGCGATCGCCGCCGCGGCACCCGCCGGCGTGCGCAACCCGGACCCGGTCGTAATCCAGGCAGGCGTGGCCGCCGCAGCAACCATGACCAGGCGGATCTGCCAGCTGCCGGACCCGCCGGGCGTATCCGCCCCGGACCCCCGCACCGGCGACACCCTGCTTGTGGACCCCTTCAACCGCACCCCACTCAAGACGCTTCGCCTGCAGCCACACCCCGACTGCCCGCTGTGCTTCTAGGTGGTTTGTCGCGGCTAGCGGAACTCCGCCAACGTTTCCAGAACCTCGGCGCCGTAGCGCTCCACCTTCACCGGACCCACCCCCGACACGGCGAGCAGGCCCTGCTCGTCCTCCGGCATAGTCTCCGCGATGGCGAGCAGGGTGGCGTCGGAAAACACCATGTAGGCGGGCTGCTTCGCCGCGCGCGACGTTTTGAGCCGCCAGCGCTTGAGCGCCTGGTAGACGTCCTCGTCGATGTCGGCGTCGCAATCCTGGTGCCGACCAAGCGCCTTGTCCGCCGGGGCGAAGAGCACGTTGCCGCACACCCGGCAACGGCGGGTCTGCTTCAGCCGCTGCGGGGTTTCCTCCGCCTCAAGCTCGGGCACCAAACCGTCCAGGAAGCGCGAGCGCGAGCGCGACTTCCTGCCGCCCTCCTGCCTGGCCAGCGCCCACGACAGCTGCAGGTGCTCCCGGGCGCGCGTCACACCAACGTAGAAGAGCCTGCGCTCCTCCTCGATGTTCTCGTCGCCCGCCTTGATCGCGTGCGAGATCGGCAGCGTATTTTCCACCAGGCCAACGAGGAAGACGGCGTCCCACTCCAGGCCCTTCGCCGCGTGCAAGCTGGCGAGCGTGACCCCGTCAATCGCCGGCGGCTGCTTCGCCTCCGCGCGCTGACGCAGCGAACGCAGTACGTCCTCCAGGCTCGAGGCCTCCTTGGTGTGCACGATCTCCTCGATGAGGTCCACGAGTGCGCGCAGCCCCTGCCAACGCTCCCGTGCCTGGGCACCCTCCGGCTCCGTCGGCGTCAACCCGAGCGGCGCGAACGCCGCCTTCGCCACCACCACCGGGTCATCCGGCAAGTCGTGGCGCCTGGTTGCCGCGACGAGCGCCTGCAGCGCCTCGCGGATCTCGCCGCGCTGGAAGAAGCCCTCCCCACCGCGCACCTGGTAGACGATACCCGCGTCCGCGAGCGCGGCTTCAAACGCCGCCGACTGCGCATTAATCCGGTACAGCACCGCGATCTCCTTGGCAGGTACCCCGGAATCAATCAGGCGCTGTACCGCCGCGGCGACCTCGCGGGCCTCCGTCGGCTCGTCGTCGTAGGCGTGGAACGTCGGCTGCGGTCCGGACTCTCGCATACCGATCAGCTCAAGCCTGGTCCCCGAGGCCCTGCCCGTCGCGCGTGAAATCACCGCGTTGGCCAGCTCTGTGATTTCGGGTGTCGAGCGGTAGTCGCGCTGCAGCTTCACCACAGTGCCGTGCTCGTAGGTTCGCGAGAAGTTCAGCAGGTAGTCCGGGGTCGCGCCGGTAAAGGAGTAAATCGTCTGGTTCGCATCCCCCACCACCGTCAGGTCATCGCGCTGCCCAAGCCAGCCCTCCAGCACGCGCTGCTGCAGCGGAGTCACGTCCTGGTACTCGTCAACCACGAAGGACTGATACTGGGAGCGGAACTCCTCCGCCACCGCGGGCGCGTTCTCCAGGGCACCCGCGACGTGCAGGAGCAAGTCGTCGAAGTCGATGAGCATGCCTTCCGGGCTCGTCTTCGCTTCCTCGTACAGCCGGTAGACCTCCGCGACCTTCTTCGGATCCGTCGGCGGAGTTCGGTTGGTATCCGCGATGCGGTCCACGTAGTCCTGCGCGCCGATCACGCTCGCCTTCGCCCACTCAATCTCGCTCAGTAGGTCGCGGACCATCTCCTTATCTGACTCCAGCCCGGCTGCGCGAGCCGCCCTCCCCACCAGCGGGAACTTGTTGTCCAGCAGCCGCCACGGCAGATCCCCCGCAATCTGCGGCCAGAAGTAGCGCAGCTGCCGCATCGCCGCCGAGTGGAACGTGCGCGCCTGCACGCCGCCAATGCCCATCGTGCGCAGACGGTCGCGCATCTCCCCTGCCGCACGCTGCGTAAACGTCACCGCCAGCACCCGGTTCGGGCTCACCGTGCCCTGATCAATCATGTGCGCGATGCGGTACGTAATCGTGCGAGTCTTACCCGTCCCGGCACCAGCCAGGATGCACACCGGGCCACGAGGAGCGGTCGCTGCAATCCGCTGATCCTCATCCAGCAAGCTCAGATCTACAGCCACTTACGTTCCTCTCCGTTTCTCGTTGAACTCTCCACGAGCCCATTGGTCAATCATCCGCCGCGCAATCGTCCCCGGCACCGCCAGCGTGACAGTGCCCAGCTCGTCGCGGCGCAGCCAGCGCAGCTGCGTCAGCTCCCCATCCAAGGGGCCCACAGCATCAACATCACTTGTCGACGCCACCATCCCCAACATCAGCGCACCCGACAGCGCCCACGGCTGCGACCCAACATAGCGCACGCCCCCGACACGACGCCCCGTTTCCTCCCACACCTCACGCGCGAAGGCGTCCTCGATGGTCTCGCCGACATCGATGTATCCCGCGATCAGCGTGAAGTAGCCCGGGCGGCGCGCGTTCTCCCCAAGCAAAATCCGCTCCCCGTCCGTCGACTGCACCACCCCGATCACCGACGGGTCAATGCGCGGAAACAACGGCTTCCCGCTGGCGCCACGCGCGACAACGCCGCCCTCGCCCCAGGCGACTTCGCTGCCGTCGCGCGGGTCGAAGCTCAGCTGACGCTGGTTGCGCAGCAGGCCGAACCCGCGCGCAACCAGGTACTCGCTTGCGTGACTGCGGCAGGTGCCGAAGCGCTCGCCCATCGCCTCAAGCTGCGCCTCGCTCACCAGCACCGCCCACACATCGTCGCCGACGTGCACCGTGTTCTCGGCGTGGGGTTGGGCGGAGTGGGCGTCGAAAAGTGTGGGCGTGTCATCAGCTCCAAGCACAAACCTGCCGGCGGCATCGAAGGCAATGAACCGCTTCATAGGCCGCCTACTCCGTCGGACGCGTGCGCTCAGTCAGCGGGGTCGGCTGCGTCATCTGCACGAACAGCAGGCGGTCGCCGGGCTCAACCGTCTCGGCCTCCGGGGCGTCGATGCGGTAGAGCTCGCCGGAGCGCACCACACCCAGCACAATGTCGGCGAGGTGACGCGGGTTCGCTCCGACCTCGTCGTCCGCGATCGGGCGCTCCGCAACCGCGAAGCCCTCGTCCGGGCTGAGCAGGTCCTCCATCATCTCCACCACAGGTGGCGTGACCGTCGCAATGCCCAGCAGGCGGCCCGCCGTTTCAGAGGAGACCACCACCGAGTCCGCGCCCGACTGCATCAGCAAGTGCTGATTCTCACTCTCACGGACGCTGGCAACGATCATGGCGCTCGGCGCCAACTCACGGACAGACAGCGTGACCAACACCGCGGTATCGTCCGAGGACGGCGCCACCACAACTGAGCGCGCACGCGCCACACCCGCGACCTTCAGCACGCTCGAGCGAGTGCCGTTGCCGTGGACGGTGACAAGGCCGCGCTTCTCGGCGTTCGACAGCACCACGGCGTCATCATCAACAACAACGATGTTGCCCGGCGCGGTACCGCCCGCGAGCAGCGCATCCACCGCGGACCTGCCCTTCGTGCCGTAGCCGATAACGATGGTGTGATTACGCACTGTTCTCCTCCATTGCTGAATCTGTAGCGTCTTGCGGGAATCCTCCGTCAACACCGACAACGTCGTACCGACCAAAAGCATCAGGAATGCCACACGACACGGCGTGATGACCAAGATATTCATCAGGCGCGCGCTTTGCGTCACCGGCGTGATATCGCCGTAGCCGGTCGTTGAGAGCGAAACCGCCGAATAGTACAGGGCGTCGATAAAGGTCAGTGGCTCGGTGTACCCCTCTTTGTCGAAGTAGACCACCGTCGCCACGGCCAACACCAACATGGCCGCGTAGCCGAAGCGCCTTGCCATCAACGCCCATGGAGTGGTGCGTTCCGCCGACGGAATCCGAACGACATCCAGCAGGGTGTGCACCGGTATTTCCGACGGATCCGCATCCGCACGGAACCGGTCACTCCATGACAACGCAAACGGCAGTTTCACTCCGCTATCCTTCCTCGCTACTACGGCGTGAAACTGTACCGGAAGTTGCGCCGTTTGCTGTATCTTCCAACAACTTCGTCAGCTGCTGCGCATCCGGAAGCTCCGTCGCGGTGAAGTCCTTTCCATCGCGGACGTAGAAGAACACGGCCTTCACTGGGCGGCCGTCGTTGGCGATTCGCTTCCACGCCTCCGTGTACACGGCAAGCTGCAGCTTCGCTGCCTCCATCGCCGCACCCACCGGGCGGTTGCCGGTCTTCCAGTCCACCACGACCCAGCCGTCGCCGTCCGCAAAGACCGCGTCCATGCGGCCACGCACCACCGCCTTGCCGAGCGCCAGTTCAAACGGGCACTCCACGTGCGTCGGCGTCTTTGACGCCCAGTGGCTGTTCTCGAAGTTGGCTTTCAGCTTCTGCAGCATCGACGGATCCACCTCAAACTCGCCCATGCCCGGCAGCTCGTCCTCAGTGAGCAGCGGGTGCGCACCGTAGAAATCCTCGATCCACTCGTGGAATGCGGTGCCGCGCTTCGCGTACTGGTTCGGCTTGAACGGCACCGGGCGACGTGCCCGGCGCGCGAACTGTTCCACGTCCGCCTGCATGGCCACCACATCCGAGGCGGTCAGCTCACCAGGCAGCATGACGGGCACGTCCGGCGACTGCGCCGCCTTGTGTTCCTCGATGAGCGCGGTGGCGTCGCGCTCCCACAGCTCGTAGAGCTCGCCGGCCGCGGGCGCGATTTCGGTCTCGAGCGCGTCCCTGACCAGCTCACTCGGGTGAGTGGCCTGACTACTGGCGGCGTGCGCGGCTTCGTAGGACTGCACAGGCCACGTGCCGACGGCCATCTCCGGCTGCTGTACCGTTTTCTCCGCATCCTCGTCCTCGACCTGCTCCGGCAGCTCGAGGCCCTCGAACGCCGCGAAGTGCTCGTACGGCCCGTTCGTATTCTTTTTGCCGCCCAGAGAGATGTTCGACCCGGTAAGCAACAGCCTGTTTTCCGTACGTGTGATAGCCACGTAGAACAGGCGCGCCTGCTCCTCAGCGAGATCCTCGCCGATGTGCTTGCGCCACGCATTGGCAGCGTTCTTAAACTGCGTGCGGTGCTCTACCTCTGCGAACTCCTCGTAGATGTCCGGGTCACCGAACGTCTCAGGCTGCAGGAACGGGATCTGGGCAAGGAAGGTCTCAATCTTTGAGCTGTAGGTGTCCTTATCCGCGTGCAACACAGCGACGGTATCCCACTCCAGGCCCTTCGCCTTGTGCACCGTCAGGATCTGCACGCGGTCCCCGCGCACGGTGACGTTACCCGGCGCAAGCCCGTCCTCCTGCTGCTTCGCCAACTCGAAGTAGTCCAGCAGCGCTTCCACGCTCGTGCCCGGGTACTCCTCGACGTAGTGCAGCAGCTGGTCCAAGTGCACCGTGCCTGCCGACGAGCGCCGCGCCAGCACCTCAACGCGAATACCGAAGACCTCGATGATGTCCGCGAACAAGTCACTGAGCCGCTTGCCCAGCGAATTGCGCCGCAGCTGTCGCAGCCGCGACGCCAGCAGCTGCAGGCGCTTGTAGCCTTCCTCGCTGTAGCGCTCTGGCTCGCCCAGGTCCGCCACCGCGTCCGCCAGGCCCGCGGGCTTCGCCGACTGCATCTTCAGCGCCTCCGCCTCGAGTGCAAGCTGCGTCAGCTCCTCGATGAGGCGCTCCTCCGGGTCCGCGGGCACTGGCCTGGCTGCTTCCTCCTCCGCGACCGGGCCGTCCGCGCGGGCTTGCAGGTTCTTGGCACGTGCGGCGAGCGCCTCCATATCCGCTAGCCCGAGCCCGACCGACGGCCCACCCAGCACGCGCAGTGCCGCCTCAGAATCCTCGGGGCGGACCAACATCGTGGCCACAGCCAACGTGTCCTGTACCTCCGGGGTATCCAGCAGGCCGCCGAGCCCCACGATCTCATACGGCACGCCGCGGGCCTCAAGCGCCTGGGCGATCGGCTGCGCATGCCTGTTCTTCCTGGTCAGCACCGCGGCCGAGAGCTTACCGCCTTGCTCAAACTGCTGCTGCAGCGCGTCGGCAACGAACTCAATTTCTTCCTCCTCCCGCTGGAAGAACTGCATCTCCACGTCGCCTGCCGCAGCGTCCTTGCGTGGCTCCAGAGGCGCGACGGCTCGATCTTCCCCGCTGCCAAGGATCGCGGTGGAGACCTGATTCGCCATCTCAAGCACCTTGCTCGGGTTACGCCAAGAGATGGTCAGCTGTTTCTTCTGCGCCGGCACACCGCCCGCGGCAGGGAAATCTTCCACGAATGCCGCGAGGTTTTCCGACGTCGCCCCGCGCCAGCCGTAGATTGCCTGCATCGGGTCGCCCACCGCAGTCACCGTCAACGTGGGGTCCTGCCCCTCGCCGAACAGGCTGCGCAGCAACACTCGTTGCGAATGCGAGGTGTCCTGGTACTCGTCGAGCATGACTACGCGGTACCTCTGCCGCTGCGCAGCACCGACGGACGCGTGCTGCTCCGCGAGCGTGGCCGCAATGTTCATTTGCTCGTTGAACGTGACCACACCACGCTCACGCAGCGCCGCGTTAAGCTCCTCAACCAGCGGCAACATCAACTGGCGCTGGCGCTGCTTGTTGCGCCACCCCGTCATGGTCTTGCAGAACTCGGTTTTACTCCGCGGCGACTTCGGCAGCGATTCCGTCTCTTTCAGGAAGATCTCCGCGGCCTCGTAAATATCGTTTGGGTCTGCCAGTGCGTTGCCCATCGCCGTGGAGAGCTTCAGTAGGTCCTCCACCACTGTGCTCATCGCGGGGGCAGGGGCACCTTCCGCGATGAGTGGCTTGCTGTAATTGCTCACGACTTCGACGGCGATCGCGTGCAGCTCAGCCTGCGTGATCAGGCGCGCGTCCGGCTCCACCGGGACGAGCAGTCCGTAGTCGCGAACGAGCTCGCCCGCGTACGAGTCGTACGTAGCAACAGTCGGCGCGATAACCTCCAGGCTTTCCGCCAGCGCACCCGAAGGATCAAGCTCCCGTACGAGCTCCCGGCGACGAGCCAACGCCTGCAGCCGGTTCCGGATCCGCTGCCCCAGCTCGCGGGCCGCCTTGCGGGTAAACGTCAAGCCGAGGACTTCCTCCGGCCGCACATACCCGTTGGCGACGAGCCACACCACGCGGTCCGCCATCGTCTTCGTCTTGCCCGCGCCAGCACCGGCCACGACCAGCATCGGCCCCGGCTCGGCACCAATCACGTCGGCCTGCTGGCTACTAGGGGGAAATGCGTCCCCGAGCGCCTGGAAGAGTTCCTGGGGTGTGAAATCAGCCATTGTAAATCATCGTCCCTTCGATCTGGACCGGGCACAGCGCGCGCACAGCGCAGTAATCGCAGTGCTTGCCCGCCTGCGCTTCGAGTTGCGGCCCTGTTGTCTTGCCGGGCAGCGGTGCAATGAGTTCGGTGAAGTACTCGAGTTCTTCCTCTTCTTTGCGCGGTTGCTCGCGCGTGGTTGCGGCGTTCGTTCCGTGCTTCGAGTACACGAGCGCCGCCCCACCAACGTCCAGGCCCTCTTGCCCATCGGTGGACGTCACAACGCGAAGATCGTCGCCCTCACCGATGAGCTGCCCGTGGCTCAGCGCAAGCTGGTACGCCATGAGCTGCTCGCACTCCTTCGCGCTATCTACGGAGAGCATCGTCGAGCCAGTCTTCAGGTCAACGATGTGCACGCTGCCGCTTTCTTCCTTATCCAGCCGGTCGGCTCGCCCGCGGATATGGACGTCTTCTGCGACCTGGACGGAGATCGGCACCTCCATGCCCACAACCTCGAACTTCTTCGCGCGATTTTCCCACCACTTGTTGGTTCGCTCCAGCATCGCCTCGAAGTCGCGGACTTGGGCCTCGGCCTGCCACGCGGGGGCGTCAACAATCGCGCGGTACGTGGCCAGCGTGTGCATCCGCGCCTGCTCTTCCGGCACGCCTCGGCCGAGCGCCTCGAAGTAGGCGTGCACGATCGATCCGATCACCATCGGCATCGAGCTATCAAAACCGAGAGTGCGCTCGAGCACCGAGCTCATCGGGCACTTCAACAGCGCCTCAATCCTCGACGGCGACAGTGAACGTTGCCCTTCAACGGGCTCATCCGTCGAAGGCTCCGTGGTGGTCCACCACTGCTCCGGGTCCGCGAGCGGCACCCCGGCCTCCACCAGCCGCGCAATCTGGCGCGCGGCCTGGCGCCGGTCTGCCTCCGTACTGTGTTCCTCGTCCGCGAGTGTGCGGCGTAGCTCCCCCAGGAAATCATCGCGGGATAGTACGCGCACAACCGTGGCCTCCGCACCGTCATCCCCAGCCGCGGCGTCCTCCGCGGACAGCGTCACCAGCTGCGGGGAAATGCCGGTTTCCTCGCAGAGCTCCTCAATGAACCGGGACGGCTCGATGACCTCCTCGCCGTCAGTCTGGTCGACGGCCGTGACCAGGACGCGCTCCGTCGCGCGGGTCAACGCCACGTGGAACAGGCGACGCTCCTCCTCGAGGCGCTCGCGCAAGTGCGACACCGGGGTGGCGGGATCCACGTCGTGGTCAACCAGGTCCACCAGATCCTGCTGGCCGAAAATCGAGCCGGTCTCGCCCAGGCTCGGCCACTCGAGATCCTGCACACCGGCAACGACAACACGGCTAAACTGCCTGCCCACCGCACCATGCGCAGTCAACAGCGCCACTGCGTCCGGCGTGGCCGCTCGGCGATCGCGCACACCGGTGGGCAGTTCCTGCTCCAACATGCTGTTCACGAACAGCTCGAGCCCACCCTGGGTTTTACGCTCGGTGAAGTCACCGGCGGCGTCGAATAACGCCATGACCGCATCCAGATCCCGGTCAGCCTGCGAGCCCGTCGTGCCGCCCCGAAGCGCAACCGCAGTGAGGTGATCTGCCAAACCCGTGGCGTTCCACAGCGCCCACAACACCTCCTCGACGCTGCCGTCAGCGTCGTAGACCTCCCTGGCGGCATCCAACACCTGACGGATGCGGTGCAGCATCTGCAGCTCACGGTCAGTGAGTACCTCGCCGAAGTCCGGCAGCTCTGCCTTGGAAACAACAAGGTCACGCAGCGTTTCCTCCGCACGCGCCTCTGGTTTCCAACGCCGCAGGCCGCGCAACAGGCGGCGCAGCGTCACCGGGTCCGTACCACCGATGGGCCCAAGCAGCAGGTCGCGCCACTGCTCAACCGTCAGCGGTGTGTACAGCGACTGCAACCCAAGCAGCAGCGAGGCAACAATGCGTTGCTCGCTGAGCACCACATCCGTCGGATTCAGGGCGACCGGCACGCCCGCGTGCAACAGCGCGCGGCGGAATGGCTCAATCATCCCTGACGAACGCACAATGACCGCCATATCCCGAAACGCGACCTCCTCCTCGAGGTGCGCGCGACGAAGTGCGTCCGCCACCGCCGCGAGCTGCGCCGTCGGCGTCTGCGCTAGCGCCACCGAGACCTCCGGCTCGCGCCTGGTCTGCCCCAAGTCAATCACCGTGTGCTCAAGGTCCCCCAGCGTGGCAAAGAACTCCGGGCTCGCCCCGCGGAACTGGTAGACGGACTGCTCCAAGTCACCACCCACAACCCCGAGTGTGGCCCCCTGTAGCAGGCGCTGCACGAACTTTGCCGCTGCGGGCGAGAGATGCTGGGCGTCGTCCACAATCACGGTGTGCCACGTCCGTCCCAACGGCACGTCGAGTGCCCTGGCAATCAGCTCGGATGCCGAGTAACGCACCGTCCCGGTCAGCGCCATGACCTGCTGGTATTCCTCCAAAAAGTCACCGGCCGCGCCCCAAATCCCCTGCCCGTAGCGGGCTCCGAGCACCTTGAGCTGCTCTGCGTCCAGCCCGCGCTCAATCGCGCGCAGCAAAAAGTCACGCAGCTGGCGCGCAAAGCCCACCATCGGCAATGCCGGGCGCAGCTCCGCGGGCCAGCTCCCCCGGCCATCCTCAACATGTCCCTGCAGCAATTGACGGATGACCGCATCCTGCTCTGCGCCAGAAATCAGGCGCAGCTGTTCCTGCTGCTCCCGCAGCACGGCAAACGCCAGGGAGTGCACAGAGCGCACCATCGGGCCGTCGGCAACAAAGTCAGTATCAGCGAGCCGCTCCGAAATCTCCGCCCTGATCCGCGCGGCGGACTCCTTCGAATCCGTCAAGAACAAGACGCCCTCCGCGTCCGACTGCCGCTTCGCCGACGCCACAAACGTATCGATGAGAAAGCTGGTCACCCCCGAACCCGCCTGGCCGGTTACCTTCCATAACCCCTCGGTGGGAAGTGGCTGCGACCACGTTCTATCGTGCGCTTGGTGTTCGCGCGGGACTAAAAACGCGCGGGGTGTGGTGGACTGCTGGTCATTCATGCCCACCATTGTGGCATGTTAGCGGGACATAAGGAGCTCGGAAACCTCCGAAAATTTCGAACGCGCGTTCCCATTCTGGAACGTTCCGTCGTGCTGCGCCATCCGCATTCGGAAATCCAACGCACGCCCTGCCAGGAACACAAGGTCCGGAATGTGGGACCAGCGCTCCACGATTCGCGGATCGACAGCCCCGGCGAGCAAGGCGTCGACAATTACGACGGCAGCCGAGTACCCCCTCGGGCGAAGCCGCGCCGAAGGTACAAGATCCGTCAACACGGGCGCGGCGTAGCCCGAAAACAGCGTGTGGGAGAGCACATCCACGTGCGCCACACACAGCCCCTCAGCACTGGCATCCTCGTGCCCCTTCCACGCGCCGCGATCCGCCTCTGCGATCACGTCAGAGCTATCGCGTTCGGGCAGCTCCTGCGCCACCTCGGCCTGCTGCAGCGCGCGCTCCAGCGCAAGCGCCGCCGCCACGGCCTCATCCACGCGGGCCGCCGGCGCACCCGGCGAGAACTCGTTGGCCACGAAGCCAGCCACCACGAAGCGCCCGTCCGTCGCACGCACCGGACGCGCAACGTGCACCCCCTCAAGGTGGTCAGCGATGCGCTCACGCACCTTGCCCGACCACGCCGCCGTCGGCGCAGCCTGCGAAATCACAATGCGCCCAAATTTCTTCGCCTCACCCCAGGCAGCATCAGGTGTCGACGCCACCTCCCCATCAACCTGAAACGCCGACAACACATGCTCGGGAATAGTCACAGCGCAGCTCGCCTTCCTCTCGTCGCCTGTTTATAACTACAACAACTACAGCACTTACAACACTGCCGGGCGCGGGTACGGCCACGGGTTCGACCTGCAGGTGTCCTGGTTATCCGGGTACACCTCTTCCTTATCAAAGGAGTACAGCTGCGCATTGTTCAAGCTCAGCGTCTGCTGCATCATGACCGGCGCCAGCACGCCATTTTCCGGGCACGGCTCGTGGTGCGCGAAGCCGAGCGCATGGCCAACCTCATGATTGATCAGGTACTGGCGGTAGCGACCCAGATCCCCCTCATACGGCGCAGCGCCCCGGACCCAGCGGGCCTCGTTCAAAATGACCGTGTCCTCGCCGGTCACGCGAGTGCGGCAGCTGGTCTCCATTTCAAGGTGCACGCCACACAACTCTCGCGTTGTCGCCGCGGACGCGAGCCGAATCTTCAGCGATGGCTCATCGGCCGCCGTGACGTGTTCAAACCGGAAGCGCGGGTCGTTGGTCCAGCCGCGGGGGTCGCTCAAGGTGGCGTCGACAAGCGCGGCGACGGCCTCATTGCCCCCGTACAGTGCCGTATCGAGCCCATGCTCCACCTCAACAACAAAGCGAACCGTGAGCTCATCCCCCTTGCCAGCCTGCATCCCAGGGTGGCCAACCTCGTAGAAAGTGCCCTCGCCAGTCTCCGTGAACGGACCTCCCGGCGGCAACTGCAGTACGTCCTGCTGGCCCTCCGGCAGCACACTCACCGTGCGCGAGGCCTCGTCACCGTCAGGCTGCTCGACCGCGCTGTCACCAGCGCTTCCCGCAAACACCTCCCCATCGGGGTTTTGCAGCATGTTCACAATCACGAACACCGTCAGCACAGCCAACACCGGAATCGCGTAGGCGCGCCACCCGTACTCGCGGGCGAAGCGCACAAGCCGACCCTCCGCTTCCGGGTCTACCGCGGTGAACTCACCGTCGTCCTCAAAGTCCCAATCCTCGAAAACGTCGGTGTCGTGATTGTTCTTCATGGTCGTAAATGTAGCGGGTTTTAACGCATGAACCCAACGGAACGAGCCTGCGCAGAGCCAAGCTCAACGTACGCAATCTTCTCGGTGCGCACCAAGTACTTCTTTCCCTTGTCATCCTCCAGCGTCACCGTCGGAGTTTGGTCCTCAATCGCCTGCTTCACCGTATTGAGCACATTCTCATGCCCCTCAGCAATCGCGATGGAGAGCTCACGTGCGGTGTCTGCAAGACCGATCTTGATATCCATATGTTCGTTTCCGTCCTTATCGTTGTTCATCTTTGTTCATCTTCACGGATGTCAATCCATTGTAACGGCCTACAGCTAAGATGAGGGCGTGTCCAAATCAGCTGCTAGAGAACAGTCACCCGATTTTCATGAGCTAGGGGTCGCCGCCGAACTCATCGATGCCCTCGAGGAGCTCGATATCCATCGCACATTTTCCATCCAGGAACTTGCGATCCCCCTCGCGCTCGACGGCCGCGACATCATCGGCCAAGCCCGCACGGGAATGGGCAAAACCTACGGCTTCGGCATCCCACTGCTCGACCGAGTATTTGACGACGCCACCATCGCCGAACTCGACGGCACACCCCGCGCCCTCGTGGTCGTCCCCACCCGCGAGCTCGCTGTGCAGGTCGGCGACGACCTGGAGCGGGCAGCGAAGTACACCCCGGTGCGCGTCGCCACCATCTACGGCGGGCGGCCCTACCAGGAGCAGATCGACGCACTACACAAGGGCGTCGACGTCGTCGTGGGCACGCCCGGCCGCCTCATCGACCTCTACCACCAGGGCGAACTGCAGCTCGACCACGTGGCGATCCTCGTCCTCGACGAAGCCGACGAGATGCTCGACATGGGCTTTTTGCCCGACATCGAAACGCTGTGGTCCGCCCTACCTGACCAACTGCAAACGATGCTGTTCTCCGCGACCATGCCCGGCCAGATCCTGCAGCTGGCGCGCTCCAAGATGAACACGCCGATCCACATCCGCGCCGAGCAAGGCGAGGAAGCCGCCTCCACCCACGAAAGCACCAAACAGGTCGTGTTCTACGCCCACCACATGGACAAACCCGAGGTGCTCGCGCGCGTCCTGCAGGCCAACGGCCGCGGCAAAACCATCATCTTTACCCGCACGAAGCGCTCCGCCGCGCGCGTCGCCGACGACCTCGGCCAGCGCGGCTTCTCCGTCGGCGCCGTCCACGGCGACCTTGGACAAGGTGCGCGCGAGGCCTCTCTGAACGCCTTCCGCGAAGGGGACGTCGAAATCCTTGTCGCCACCGATGTTGCAGCGCGCGGCATCGACGTCGACGACGTCACCCACGTGATCAACTACCAAGTCCCCGACGACCCAATGACCTACGTCCACCGCATCGGCCGCACCGGGCGCGCAGGCCACTCCGGCACCGCCGTGACCATGGCCGACCTCGACGAAACAGCGAAATGGGAAGCAATCAACGAGGAACTTTCCCTCGACAAGCCCCAGCCCCCAACGTGGTTTTCCACCTCCGAAGAGCTCTTCGAGGCCCTGGACATTCCGGACTCGGCTTTATCCACGGTGGGCAAACCGCGTAAAGTGCTCGGAGCACGCCCGCAACGCTCGGGCGAGAGAACACCCTCCACGAGACGTGGAACGAACCGCTCAGGAAGGAAACGGCGTTGAGTCAGCCCCTACGTCGCACCCGCAACGACTTGATCGCGACCGCAGTCATTACCGCGATCGCAATCATCCTCCTTGCCATCGCGTTTTTCACCGCACCGATCCGCAGCTCTCACCTGGAGTCGGCGGCGGAGGAATATGAGAACGCGGGACGCCTCGCCGTCGTCCCCTCGAAGGTCGAGGAAGCCTTCCGCCTTCCGGACACCTCCCCCGACGTCCAACCTGTGATCGCTGCAGGCATGATCATCACCTACAACGACGGCACCATCACCGCAACCACGCCGGCCGGCGACACCGCCTGGACCTACAAACGCCCAAACGAGCTATGCCTGCTCGGCCATGCGTGGGACAAGGTCGTCGCAGCGTACCGCGACAATGCTGGCTGTGGGGACGTCGTCACGATTAACGCGCTCACCGGCGAGTACGCAGGCACCCGCTCCGCCATCGCACCCGAGGTGATCACACGTGTGCAGTCCAACGACCGCGTCGGCTACGTCAGCTCCCACCGCGTCGAGCTGTGGCGCTCCGACATGGTCAAGACCGTCGAATACGGCTACAACGAGGCCCCGCAGGAGCCGGACATGCAGCCAGAGTCCTGCACCATCAACTCCGCGCTGACCCGCACCGACATTATGGCGACCACGGAGTACTGCGACGACGGCCCCAAGCTCAAATTCCAGAACACCACCCCCGAGGACTCCCGCGAACCCGAGATGTACGAAAGCGTCGACATCTCCGAGAACGCCTACCTCGTCGCGGTGTCCCAGGACGCGGCCGCGATCTACGACCCGGACAGCCACAAAGTCCGCACCTACGACAAGGACGGCAACGACCTCGCCGCCTCCGAAATCCCGCCACTGGACGGCCCACAGAAGATCGACCAAATTGTCGACGTCCTCCCCGTCGCCGA
Organism: Corynebacterium sp. UMB10119B; assembly: GCF_030228125.1. Taxonomy (NCBI): domain Bacteria; kingdom Bacillati; phylum Actinomycetota; class Actinomycetes; order Mycobacteriales; family Corynebacteriaceae; genus Corynebacterium; species Corynebacterium sp. UMB10119B. Next base: position 2,261 of record NZ_JASPBG010000016.1, on the reverse strand, counting down.
CCTGCCCCACCACATGACGTACCACGAAGGCGACACCTTGCTGCTCATGGAACCCTCCCGCCTGAGCGTTACCGGCGTGTTCCAGGGCGCGCTTGGCACCGGCTTCCCCGCCGGCGAGCGCCTGCTCTACGCCTCCGACACCGGCATCGCCGTCGCCAACTGGGACGACAACAAGGTGGAGAAGATCATCCCCGTCGATCGTGGCGGATACACCGGCCCCGTTTACATCGACTCCGCCGGCACCACGGTCGTAGAAAAGCGCGGCGAGGAGATCGTCGTTCTCAACACGAACCTCTCCTAACGCCGCGCAGCACCCCGATCCCCCGCGCCCGTCGCCTGGTAGCTTTGTTAGCTTCGCTAGCGGCGGGCCTTTTTCAGTTCGTACATCGCCTCTTGGTAGGCCGCTGACGCCGGGTGGAACACCGTAATCAACACGAGCACCGCCGAAAGCGCCGTCGCCGCACTGAGTAGGTGCGCGCCCCCGAGAAACATATAAAACGCCACACCGAGCAGGATCGCCTCGATGAGCACGATCGCGCCCGAGCCCCTTGGCCGCCCCCGCAGCGTCGAGATAGCCACAAACGCAACAAAACCGAAGACGATGGCAAGGAACACCGCCGTGCCCAACGCCACGTAATGGCTTGCTTCCGCGCTCGATTCAATGCTGCTATCGCTAATGCCTTCAATCTGGGCGTAGATCAGCATGATGATGTAGCCGAGCATCGCCAAGCACTGCAGCAACACGACGACCGCCCCGAACCGCAGCATGCCCGGAACGCCAGTGTGGTCCAATGAGTTTTCTTTGCTGTTCACACAACGGAGTCTAATGATCAGGGCCAGATTCCGACACCAATTGCGGTGCAGACGATTGCCGATTTGACCTTAGCGAACACATATGTCAGCTAATTCTTTTCTTATATATGCAGCTCAGGGAGCTAAGAGCGTTCTATCACAGGAAACTCACACCACATATGAGCGGCAACAATGAATACAATTCTTATGATTCCAGTCACATTTTTGGCCAGAACCCTAGCGGAACGGCGAAATACATGCCATCATTTTCGAGTAGCAAAAATTACGGGCTGGTGTCACAGCCCTTAACCCTAAGTCACCACAGGGTTAACGCCAGGTCTGGAAGTGGAGTCCCGCACGATGCGGAGCACTCGCCCGGGCAATGGAATCAAACTTAGTTTGCAACACGCCCCAAAAGGGTTGTGAATGTGGTGCGCAAAAAATACATAGTCACGAAACATTTTTGATCTTGAAGGAGTACTTATTATGGATTGGCGCCACGAAGCCGTTTGCCGCGACGAAGACCCAGAACTCTTCTTCCCTGTCGGCAACTCCGGCCCTGCACTCGCTCAGATCGCCGAAGCCAAGCTTGTTTGCAACCGCTGCCCAGTCACTTCCCACTGCATGAAGTGGGCACTGGAGACCGGCCAGGACGCCGGCGTCTGGGGCGGCCTCTCCGAGGAAGAGCGTCGCGCCCTGAAGCGCCGCAACAAGGCCCGCGCACGCAACCGCGCACGCCTGTCGGCATAGCCTCCTTAGGCTTTTGCCGGTGCCTCTCGCAGAATTTCCTCGGGGGATTTCACCACACTGCGGCAACAACGATAAACTGAATACTTCGTAACTAGGTTTGCACCTAATTCATCGCATTTTAAAGGAGGCACCATGAGCAAGCGTGGCCGTAAGCGTAAGGACCGTCGCAAGAAGAGCGCGAACCGCGGTAAGCGTCCAAACGCATAAGAACGCGAACACTCCCCATCGGCAAGGACCTTGAGCCCACCCGGTGGGGAGTTTTTCGTGCCCTGGTCCGCTGGCATTGGGCTTAAGGGACATTTTGTGTGTTTTTACGGCGTGTCGCGATAAGGGACATTTTGTGTGTGTTTAGCTGCGTCCAGCCCACCCTTTTCTCACGCCTAAGCTGGGGTTCCACTGACCATCAATGCCGGTATCGAATTCTTTCGGCCGCCCATCCAGGTGACCGCGGCGTTGTAATTCTTCTTTTGCCCACGCAGCACGTGCGGCCCTCTCGCCGACGCGTCCGAAGTCTTGTTGCCGGGCAAGCTCAAGAGGCGGTACCGGGTCTTGCGTGTGCATGTATAGCCACCAATCCATGGTGATGCGTTGATGTTCATCGAACATGCCACGGTGCTGGCCAGCTTTGTCTTTGAGCTGCTTGTTTATCCCGCCTTCTAACAGGTTCGTGGTGGCTTTTACATCTTGTGTCACGCCCTCTGGTGGGGCGAGGAAGACAA
>NZ_JASPBG010000031.1:0-3877 GCF_030228125.1 Corynebacterium sp. UMB10119B | reverse complement strand
ACCGAGTCTGTCTGGCGGGGCGTTGTCGGTCTCGCTGACTCACATAAAGTTACACACACACCAACAACAACACAAATCGCCAGTTCAGACAGCATTTTTATAACTTCATATCAGGGTTCTTTTGGGCTCCGTTTACACGTCCCGCGACGTACAGCGTGAGCGTCGCGAGTGCCACCAGCAATGCGCATCCAACTACTGGCAGCGTCCAGGCCAAGGGCTCTGGGTCGCGGATGAACTGCCAGAGGATCATGACGGCCATGAACGTCACTAGCTGGTTGCGCCCCCATGCCAACGGCATCGCAAGTCCGGTGAGGACCAAGATGAACGTCGCCCAGACAGGTGCGGTGGTGAGGGTGTGGGCGTCGAAAAGTGTGGGAAGGGAACGCAGCGCTACGTAGATCCCGGCGGACACCACCACTGCACCCAGCCCATGCAGACCCCACGTGCGCCGGGGGATTCCGTACGCGCGAGCAGTAGCCGGGGAAGCCGCGCCCCACGAGTAGATTACCGCGAAAGCGCCGAACAGGAACAGGTCAGGGACGGTCGCCACGAACGAGACCCACTCTTTGTCGACAAAGCGCTGGAACAGGAGCTGCATGGCAATCGAGACGAGACCGAGGGCAGCGGCCAGGAGAAGCGGCTGCTTCCAGAAGAGTTGGAAGATGAGGGGCTGGTCCAGACGCAGCCCCATGATGGCCGAACCGTTGTCGGAAGAGTTGAGTTCTTCGCCGGTGGTGGAGTCGTCAGCTACGTATAGGGCAAGCCAGCCGGTGACCAGTGCGATGGCGAGCAGGCCGTACAGCGATGGGCTCACGATCAGCGTCGGGATGCAAAGTACGGCCCAGACCACGAGGGCGGCGCGGCGCTTGTACGCGAGGGCGCGCTTGCGGTTCATCCCATAGGAGCGAAAAACGTCCGATTCGGGGATGAAGGTCGCGTAGAGGAGGAGCGAGGAGAATGTCGCGGCTGTAATGACCAGCGGGACGCTGCCCAACCAGTCGGCAAAGATGGTCGCTGCGCCCATGAGCAGGCCGAAGAGTGTCATCCAGAAGCGCCATTTGGAGCCTGCGAACATTTGGGCGCGGAAGAAGCCGGGGCGGACAAAGGTCTGCATTTAGCTCACCTCCAGGAGGTGCTCGATGACGTCGCCGAAATCGACAGGTCGCAGGGGGTTGCTCAGGTCGAGGCGCTCGGCGTGGGCGTCGGCATCGTCGGCGGTCACGTGCGCACTGACCTTGCCGTCGCGGCCCAGCACCAGGGCGCTGCTCAGAATTTTCGACGCCTCTTCGATATGGTGCGTGGCCATCACAAACGTACGCCCGCCCTCGGCGACGTCGAGGAGGTGGCGGTAGAACACGTTGGTGTTGTGGACGTCGAGGCCGACGTAGGGTTCGTCGAGAAGCGTGAGCTCGGCGCCAGAGGCGATGCCGACAATGTTGCCGACCATCGCGCGCTGGCCGCGCGACATCTTGCTGTACGTGGTGCCGAGCGCCTCGTCGAGGTCGAAGTCGTCGATGAGGCGGCGCGCGAGCCCATCGTCCCAGTTCGGGTACCGCAGCTGCGCGCCCTTGAGAATGTCCTTGCCGCTCCAGCTCGCCGGGTAGCCGACGTCGACGCCGGTGAGCGCGACGCGGTCCATCACCGCTGCGTTATCGAACGGAGCCAGGCCGAACACCTCGACGGCGCCGCCGGAGGATTTCAGTTGGCCGGCGACAATCTGCAACAACGTCGACTTACCGACGCCATTTCGCCCCAACAGCCCGTGGATGCCGCCAGACGGCAGGTCGAAGGACACCCCGTTGAGGACGTGCTTCTTACCAAAGTGCTTCTCTAGCCCATCGGCGCGGATAATCATGGCGTTCATTGATACATTCCTCTACTTTCTGCTACTCGATGTACAAGGTCGATCAAGTCGTCGCGGCTCAGGCCGACGCGGACGGCTTCGTCGATAAGAGGGGCGACGAACGTACCCGGGAACGCTTCCCGGCGGGTTTCCAGGATCCGTTCGCGCGCGTCCGGGGTGACGAACATCCCGAGGCCGCGGCGCTTCTCGAGGACCTGGGCGTCGACAAGTAAACCGAGGCCCTTGCGCGCTGTCGCGGGGTTGATGTTGTGGAAGGCTGCGAGCTCGTTTGTCGACGGTGCCCGCTCGCCCGACTTCAGTGTCCCGTCGACGATGAGGTCCTCCACTAACTTCGCGATCTGCACGAAGAGTGGCTCTGAATCTCCAACCACCATTCCTCCCTTCGAGCTCGTTGGTTAGTTACTGCACTAACTAACTATAGAACCGTGGCCAGGTGGCTCGCAAGGACCCCTACGAAATTTCTTGAACTACTAGCATGAGTAGGCACACAAACATATGTAGCCTTGTGATGAAAAGAATTTAACGACAATAAAGAATCGGAATTTAGGAGCCATGCTTGAACGCACACTGGTGTTCGTCGACACTTCTTACCTACTGGCGAGCTTTTACAACTCATGGGAAATCGGCGCGCGAGCACAATTAGAAATCGACTTACCCGAGGTAGTCGCCAACCTCGGAGTCATGATCAGCCACCAACTCCACCAACCCATCCACCGTCAAATGTGGTACGACGGCATCCCCGACTCCGGACCCCACCGCTACCAGCGCGCCCTGCGCTCCTGCGACGGGGTCCAACTCCGCACCGGGCAACTCATCGAATGGGGTGAGCGGCGCACCCAAAAAGGCGTCGACACCCGACTCGTCGCAGACCTGGTGATCAACGCTACGCGTGGCCAATTCAGCGACTTCGTCCTGGTCTCCGGCGACGCCGACATGATCCCCGGCGTCGAAGAAGCCACCAACAACGGCGTCCGCGTCCACCTCTACGGATTCGGCTGGGACTCGATGTCCTCCGCCCTCCGCCACGCCTGCGACACCACCACCATCCTCGACCCACGCGAAGACTTCGCAGACTCCATGCAACTCCGCGTCCTCGAAGGGCCCCTCCCACCAAGCATCCGGGAACGCCCGATCGCCGACGCCGAACCCGTCGAAGACAACCAAGGCCCCACCGAAGTACCCGGCCTGGGACCCGACCCACTCGCTGCGCCGGAGGAGCCTGCTGCTGAGGAGCCCGCTTCAGACGAGCCGGTCGATCCACCGGCCACGGAAACCCCAGTTACCCCGGCGGCCCCGCCGACCCCATCGCCTGCCGATATGCCGAAGCCCGGCCCAAAGCCTGGCCCGGTCCCCACGGAACCACCGACACCGGTCAAGTCGGCAGAGCCTGCAACACCTGCCGAGGACCCGAAGCCGGAAACCATCTCCGACGAGGACACCGACGACGTACCGGCCCCCAAACCGGCACCGAAGCCGTCGATGATGGCACCGCGCCGCAAACTCCGCTCGCGCTACGTGCCGCTTCCGGAAGAAGTCTGGACGTCCTCCGGCTTCCAAACCCCCTACGACGTGGGACAACAGTACGCAGCCTGGTGGTTCGAGAACGCCGCATCCAGCGAACAGCGCGACAAGGCCCACATGCTTTCCGGTGGCGGTCTGCCGCCGGAGATCGATAGGCCGCTGCTCCAGTTCGCCTGCGAGACCCTGCACGAGTACACCCTGACGGAAACCCAGCGCGTCAACCTTCGCGACGGCTTCCACTCCGGCATCCGGGGCGTACTCATTAACATTCGCAGCGAAAGCTAACACACTTTCGACACAACGAGGCCCCTGTCCGACAGATTCAGGTCGGGCAGGGGCGTTCTTTCTGCGTTGTGCGCTGCGGTTTTTTCTAAATGTGAGCAACAGGATTGTAGTAATCCCTATTTCGAACGTATTTGGGAGCGCGGACATTTCGTTGGAGTGTTGAGGGCTGGAAGGTATTCCGATGCCCGCAAAGTTCCCCGACACCGT
>NZ_JASPBG010000015.1:0-48201 GCF_030228125.1 Corynebacterium sp. UMB10119B | reverse complement strand
GACGGTGGCAAGAAGGACATTGAGGTTGAGGTCAACGGCCACAAGAAGGGTGTTGACGACAACGGCTCCGACAAGACCACGGTTGATGAGTCTGGTAAGAAGCCTGTTGATCCGACTAATGACAAGCAGGACACTGGTGTAAAGGTCAACAATCCGGATGATGACACCAAGATCTCTGCTAAGGATGAGGACGGCAAGGACGTCCCGGTCGAGATTGATGAGAACGGTAACGTTCACGTCACCCCGGGTGAGGATGTCGATGGTCCGATTACGGTGACTGTTGAGGATCCGGATCTCGACGGTGGCAAGAAGGACATTGAGGTTGAGGTCAACGGCCACAAGAAGGGTGTTGACGACAACGGCTCCGACAAGACTCCAGGCACGCCTTCAGTGAACAAGACGCCTGAGACTGTCATCGAGGGCAAGCCGATCAAGCCATTCGAAACCGCGGAGGATGTTCCGGAGGGCGGCAAGGTTGAGGTTGAAAACCTGCCTGGTGGTCTGAAGGTCAAGCCAGAGACTGGTGAGGTCACTGGTACCCCGGATAAGATCAATGACTGGGGCAAGGATGAGGAAGAGCGTAACGTAACTGTTACGGTCACCATCACCGATAAGGACGGCAACAAGGTTGCTGAGGACACCAAGGACATCAAGGTCCAGCGTGACACCGATGGTGACGGTATCCCGGATGTCAACGATGATGACGATGACAACGATGGTGTCTCTGATGAGGATGAGAAGAAGGCGGGTACGGATCCGAAGGATCCGAACTCGAAGCCTGAAACTCCGTCTGTAGTTCCGAACAGCAACTCGACTGTGCCGGCTGATGGTAAGTCCCACGAGGTTGGCAAGGTTAAGAACCCGAAGGGCGACGAAGAAAGCAAGCTCGTTGACAAGGGCGGCAACGAGATTCCAGGCTCGAAGGTTGTCATCGACGAGGACGGCAACGTTAAGGTGACGGTGCCGAAGGGTACTGATCCGCAGGATGCCAAGGTCATCGTTACCGGCAAGGATGGCAACAAGGTTGGCGAGATCGATGTCAAGATCGTTGACCCGGAGTCGGATGCTGCGAAGTTCATCCCGAATTATGGTGACCGTAAGAACGTCGAGGCCGGCAAGGTTGAAGAGTCGAACCCATTTGAGGGCAAGACTGATGTTCCTGTGAAGGAAGCGAAGGACAAGCCGTCTGCGGGTTCTGAGGACTGGACGTTCGAGACTGATGGATCGAATGGTGTTGTTACTGCGACGGCGCCGAGCTACGGCAAGGTCGGCGAGAAGATTGAGTCCGAGTTGCCGCAGATCAAGAACAACTGGGACAACTTCAAGGAGATCTTTACTCCGTACGTTCGTCCGTCTGTGACGGTGGACTTCATCTACAAGGATGGTTCTGAGAACTCCGGCGTCGCCAAGTTCGAGTTGGTTGGTAAGGACGGTAAGTCCTTGCTGGATCCGAATGGTGACTTCGACGGTGACGGTATCTCGAACAAGGACGAGATCGAAAAGGGATCGGATCCGGCCAACGGTGACGATGTTCCTGACACCACTGCGCCGACGGTCGACCCCGTGAAGCCTGGCGATAAGAAGATCACTGGCAAGGATGACCGTAAGAACTCGGAGATCACTGTGACCTTCCCGGATGGCACCGAGAAGAAGGTGACCACCGACAAGGACGGCAACTGGTCTGTTGATGTTCCGGAGGGTACGGACCTGAACCACGGTGACAAGATTAAGGTCACCGATGAGGCTGGAAACGAGACTGACGTCACGGTGGAGGATAAGACTCCGCCAACCGTGAACCCGATCAAGCCTGGTGACAAGACCATCTCCGGTAAGGGCGATCGCCCGAACGAGACGATTAAGGTTACGCTGCCAAACGGCAAGGTCATCGAGACTACGACCGATAAGGATGGTAACTGGAAGGTTAACGTTCCGTCTGACGTCGAGTTGAAGCCTGGTGAAACAATCACTGTTGAGGATGGTACTGGCAACAAGGTGACCGCAAAGGTTGGTATCGACACCGGTAAGTGTGTTGCCTCTGCTGTGGGCTTCGGTCTGCCGCTGATCGCGTTGCTGCCGCTGGGTCTGGCTTCCCAGATTCAGATTCCGGTTCTCAGTGATGTCGCTGCTCAGGTTGATGCTCAGCTGAAGACGGTCAACACCCGTATTCAGCAGCAGGCTGGCGTCTTCAATCCGGAGATGGCGCGTCAGGCTGAGCAGATCAACGCACAGCTGCGTACCGTTGGTGCTGACCTGGGCATGGTCGCTGCAGGTATCGTGCTGATCGCTGCTGGCATCTTGGCTGGCACGGTTATCTACGACAACTGCAACCCGAATGGTCCAAAGTCCTCTGTGAAGGATCTGGAGTTGAAGGGTTCTTCCGGTAAGACGACGAAGTTGTCCTCCAAGACGGACAACAAGACTCCGGCAAAGCAAGAGAAGAAGCAGCAGTAAGAAATACACTCTGAACAGTCACCCCCTTGCGGGGGAGGCTGGGGGCTAAGCGCTTACTGATCGCTTCCTAAGAAGAGAAAAGCTGCCACCCGTCATATATGGCGGGTGGCAGCTTTTTGTATTGGCACTGACAACGGTCGCTGTTAGTTCTGGGAATCTTCGTCTTCGCAGGTGACGTACATATGTCTGCTAATTATCTATACAAACAATTACATGTGCACTATAGGACAACCGTCATAGCGCTGTATACCTGATGGATTCTTAGATTTTAAAACATATTAGTGTCGTAAAGTCCCGCAATGGAATAGCCCTAAAGGTCTATTAGAAGCGCAGACCATTCATTGTTATTCTTTGATACCTGTAAATCACGTAGCGCCTGTGTTTGAGCCTAAAGATCGGTGAAAACGCGGCGGTGCGACTACATGTTTCAAATCAACGAATGAAAGGAATTGTTGTGCGAAGCTCCTACAAAGTTCGTCGTGGTACCTCGATCGCTGCGGCAGCACTTTCGTTTGCGCTCGTTGCGCCGCTGGCGCAGCCGGTTGCGTTTGCCCAGGAGACCGCTGCGGCAGTTGCCGGCGCGGACGCTACTGTTGACGACGCCGTCAAGGATAAGAAGGTTCCGAACGCCATTTACACCAAGGGTGGCTGGCGCGATTATGGTGGCTACCACGGCTACGCGTACATCAATAAGGACGGCCGACATGACGATCTTTCGGCGAACAATGAGCCGCTGAAGGGCAATGTTATCTACCTGCAGTACGTCACCGGCAAAAACGAAGTTTCCCCGGTGTTCTACACCCTGACCGACTCCGAGGGTCGTTTCTCTTTCGACTTGACTCGTAAAGTGACTGATCGGGTTGGTGCCCCTGCGTTCAATCTGGCTGGCGCCAGCAAGTTCAAAGTCCGTGTGTGGGGCGAAAACCCAGACGAGAATAAGTACTCTGTCGTCGCCGCTGGCGATATGAACTCCGGCCGATACACCACACGTTTGAACCGAGTCCAGGAATCGTGGAACTTCACCGCCGGCCCGGCTGGCTCCCGCATTACCAACGGGCGCTTCGTGCTTGAGGAGAAGCCGGCACAGGTTGATTGGCTGGCGAAGCCGGACTCCGAGTGGACCCGCGCACTTGATGGCCAGACCGGTGAGCCGACCGTTGATGGTCAGTTCCCAGACTACGGAAAGTACGGCGCTTTCAGGAGCGCTGGTGCTGCACCAAACTGGTCGATGGTGTGGTGGGAGAACGGCGAGGACGCCGGTTCGCTGCCGGGATACTACAAGTACCAGCCGAAACAGGGTGACCGCGCTGCTGGTGGCGTAGAAGTTGTTGCCTCGTACCTCAATGATGAGGTCGCGCGTGAGATTGACGCGTGGAAAGAAGCGAACAAGGGTTACACCGCTGAGCAGGAGCGTGCAAACCAGGAGCGCATCATCAAGGCGTACCAGGAGGAGCACGGTGTAGGTTCCCATATTGCTGAGACTGTCGTTACGGAGACTAAGGCCGACGGTACGATTTACCTGCCGTTTAAGGGCACGTATGGTCAGTCGCGTACGCAGGAGAATCAGACGTGGCAGATTTCCAACAAGCTTGAAGAAGGCGACTTCGGTACCGTTGCAAAGGACTTCATGCCAGATAACGGTGCATCGCGCCGCGCTGCGTTCGGTGATGGTTTAATTAACCAGACGAAAAAGCGTCACATCAACACGGACTACATGTACGTGTACCCGAAGATCGAAGGCCGTGACGTCAAGAATTCGGCGTTCCCGATGAACATGTTCCAGGATTTCAGCAAATTTGGTTCTGTGTGGGCTGGACAAGCCATGGATGGTCTGCAGTTCCCGCTGATGTCCGCACAGCCGATCTTTGATATTCCGGAGTACAATTCGTACGACAATAAGGGTCGAGCTGGCTCCAAGGTGACCACGAAAGCTGCGGGTCTGATGCCGAATGCAGATTACGCAATTCGTTGGTACGCAACTGATCCCGCTGGTAACCAGACAGAGTTGGAAGGCAAAGAGTGCATCGTCAAGAGTGACGAGAAGGGCGTACTGCCTTCCTGTGACTTCCAGGCACCTGAGGACCTGAAGGAAACCACCGTCTACACAGCGGCTGTGGTAACTGCTGATCCTGCTTCGAAGAAGATGTCTGACCGCTGGGAGATCGCGGACTCGTTCACTGCTGTTGTCCCTGAGCAACTGCCGCTTGGCTCCGCGGGCGAAGAGTACCCAGACAACAACGTCGCGGACCTGTTCGAGAAGCTCCCTGACAACCTTGCTGAGAACTCGAAACCAAAGTACTCCGCCGATAAGCTGCCAGAGGGCCTTGAGATCGACCCCGAGACCGGCAAGATCACTGGCACCCCAACCAAGCCTGGCACCACCGAAGTGACCGTGACCCGCGAGGTCGAGGTCATGGTGGACAAGTACGTTGGTGTGACCGATGAAAACGGTGATCCAGTTTGGGAAAACCCTGATGAGGAAGATCCCGCGCAGCGCATCCAGAAGACGGAGAAGTCCACTGTTGCAGAGAAGCAGTACGAAGAGGTCGTCACAAAGATTACGGTGACGGACACTCCGCTCCAGGACGGCATCGTCGGCGAGCCATACGAGCAGGAAGTGAAGCCTGAGGGCTTCGACAAGCTGCCACAGGGCTTCGAGATCGAGGAAGGCTCCCTCAAGGTTGAGGGACTGCCAGATGGCCTGACGTTTGAAAACGGAAAGATCACCGGCACCCCAACGACCCCGGTTGAGGCTTCTGAGGAGAAGCCGAACGTGACTGTGACGTACACGTTGGTGGATCAGAACGGTGAAAAGCACGAGCAGACCGATATCGTCCCGCTGGCTGTGAAGTCCCAGGCTGACGCCTACGATCCGAAGGGGCAGGATCAAACGGTTGAGCCGGGAGAGAAGCCGAAGCCTGAAGACTCGATCGCTAACAAGGAAGACCTTCCTGACGGCACCGAGTACGAGTGGAAGGAAGAGCCAAACACCGACGAGCCTGGTGACAAGCAGGGCACGGTCGTCGTGACCTACCCGGATGGCTCGAAGGATGAAGTCGACGTCACCGTCCATGTGGCTCAGGATCCGACGTCTGTCGACGACTCCGGCAAGAAGGCTGTCGACCCGACCGACGACAAGCAGGACACCGGCGTCAAGATCGTCAACCCTGACGAGGAAACCAAGGTTTCTGCGAAGGACGAAGATAGCAAGGACATCCCTGCCGAGATCGACGAGAACGGTAACGTCCATGTCACCCCAGGTGAGGACGTTGATGGTCCGATCACGGTAGTCATCGAGGACCCGGATCTGCCTGGCGGCAAGGTCGAGGTCGAGGTTCCGGTCAACGGCCACGAGAAGGGCAAGGACGACAACGGTTCGGACACGAAGCCGGAAGCGCCGAAGACCACGGTTGACGAGTCTGGTAAGCAGCCTGTCGATCCTTCCGATGAGAAGCAGGACACTGGCGTCAAGGTCAACAACAAGGACGGCGACACCAAGGTCATTGCTAAGGATGAGGACGGCAAGGACATTCCGGCCGAGATTGATGAGAACGGCAATGTTCACGTCACCCCTGGCACCGACGTTGATGGACCGATCACGCTGACCATCGAGGACCCGGATCTGCCTGGCGGCAAGGTCGAGGTTGAGGTTGAGGTTAAGGGCCACGAGAAGGACTGTGATGACAACGGTTCGGACACGAAGCCGGAAGCCCCGAAGACCACAGTCGACGAAACTGGCGCAAAGCCTGTCGATCCGACCGATGAGAAGCAGGACACTGGCGTCAAGGTCAACAACAAGGACAAGGACACCAATGTCACTGCTAAGGATGAGGACGGCAAGGACATCCCGGTCGAGATCGATGAGAACGGTAACGTTCACGTCACCCCTGGCACCGACGTTGATGGTCCGATCACGGTGACGGTCACCGACCCTGACCTGCCTGGTGGCGAGACTGAGATCGAGGTCAAGGTCAACGGTCATGAGAAGGGTCGCGATGACAACAACTCTGACTTCAAGGTTGATGATTCCGGCAAGAAGCCGGTCGACCCGACCAACGAGAAGCAGGACACTGGTGTCAAGGTTCAGAATCCTGACAAGGACACCAAGATCTCCGCGAAGGACGAGGATGGCAAGGACGTCCCGGTCGAAATCGACAAGGACGGTAACGTTGTCGTCACGCCTGGTGAGGACGTTGATGGCCCGATTACGGTGACAATCGAGGACCCACGTCTTCCTGAAGGCAAGTCTCAGGTTGAGATTGACGTCAATGGCCACGAGAAGGGTCGCGACGACAACGGCAAGGCAGAGACCAACGTCAACGCTGACGGCAAGAAGCCCGTCGTGCCGAACGGAAAGGAGCAGGACACCGGCGTCATCATTAACAACAAGGATGGCGACACCAAGGAGTCTGCAACCGACAAGAACGGCAAGGACGTGCCGGTCCGCGTCGGCGACGACGGCAAGGTCTACGTCACACCTGGTAAGGATGTCGAAGGACCGATTAAGCTGGTCGTCGAGGATCCGGACCTGCCTGGTGGCAAGGCTGAGATCGAGATCGAGGTCGACAAGGCCCAGAACCCAGGTGGCGAGGAAAACAAGCCGGGAACCGGTGACCAAACCGACCCATCCGAGGGTGACAAGCTCGGTGACAACGTTGTGGCGTCCTACCCGAAGACCGACGTCAGGCCGGGTGCCACGGGTACTGCCAAGGTTCAGCTGAACAAGAAGGACGGCGAGAAGGTCGGAGAGGCCGTCGATACGCCGAAGGGCACGACGGCGACGATCACCAAGCGCAACGGCGGTGAGCTGCACGGTGCGAAGTGGGACATCAACACTGAAGCTTCCGCGAATGTCACTGGTCAGGCACCGTCGACGGAGGACCTCATGAAGGCCTTCAAGACGGCTGACGCTAAGGGCTGGGACGACTTCACGAAGAAGTTTGCACCGCTTGCAAACCCATCGGTGGATGTCACCGTGAAGAACAGCACCGGCGAGCACACTGGTGTGAAGGCGTCCTTCACCCTGGTTGGCCAGGACGGCAAGTCCATCCTGGATGCGGACGGTGACTTCGATGGCGACGGCGTGAACAACGGCGATGAGCTGAAGAAGGGCCTCAACCCATTCGACGGCAACGATGGCAAGATCAACGCTGGTCGCTGTGCCGCATCCGCTGTGGGCTTCGGTCTGCCGCTGATCGCGCTGCTGCCACTGGGTCTGGCTTCCCAGATTCAGATCCCTGGCCTGAGCGATTTCGCCGCACAGGCAAGCGCTCAGCTGCAGGCTGCGAACACCCGCATCCAGCAGCAGGCTGGCATCTTCAACCCGGAGATGGCCAAGCAGGTTGAGCAGATCAATGCGCAGCTGCGTACCGTTGGTGCGGATCTGGGCATGGTCGTCGGCGGTATCGCACTGATCGCGGCTGGTATCCTGGCCGGCACGATCATTTACGACAACTGCAAGCCTGGCGGTCCTTCCTCCTCGGTCAAGGACCTGGAGCTGAAGGGTTCTTCCGGCAAGACCGTGCAGTTGTCCTCCAAGGAAGAGCAGAAGTAAGGGGCACGTTTAGCTCACAGTGACCCCTCGTGGGTGACCCGAGCTAAACGATTACTGACCGGTCTCTGAGAAGCGAAAAGCTGCTGTCCGCCGTTTGTGGCGGGCGGCAGCTTTCTGCATTTTTACGGGCGGGGTAGCGGCTCGTCGCGCGCCCGCGCCTCAAATTGCTCGAAGCGTGGGATTAGAAGCGTGCGATGCAGGTCGCGCATTCTCACCGCCCCGGGGCGATTTTCGGCGACCAGCATCGCACTCCTTTAACACCTCGACACGAATGAAAGCAGCACGAAAGCCACGCACAAACAGTGCATGTACTTCGCCTACCCCGCTGGGGTGACAGCACGCAAGATCAATGCTACAATGGCCAGCATCACGACTAGCCGTCATTTCCGATAAGGAAAGGCGGCTGGTTCTCTTTCTGGCCCTTATAATGCGACTATGCCAAAAAGCAAGTACAATAAACCGTTTCTCGAAATCGAGGATCAAATTTCGTTACTCGAAGAGCGTGGTATGTCGTTTAAGGACAAACAGGACGCCTTTGGGCGACTGCAATCGATTGGGTACTACCGATTGTCGGGATATTGGTATCCGTTTCGGTTACCTCCAAAGAAAGAGGGTGATCCTAGGTCGTCGAATTTTAAACCTGGCACCTCATTTGAAAAAGTTTTAGAAATTTACGAGTTCGATAGCTATCTACGCATGGCAATTCTTTCCGCTATCTCCATCATAGAAGTAGCCATTCGTGCGAGAATCGGATACGCGCTAGGGCAGCTCGGCGCATTTTCGCATTTGGATTCGTCAAAGCTTGAGCCGGAATGGTTTAAAGAGGAATGCCAGACGACTCAGCATCATGGTTGGCAGAACACGTGTATGTGGGAGGAAAGCCGTCATCATAAATGGGTGAGGAAGCTGGAGAAAATCGAAGAAATCTCCAATGAAGCATTCATTGCGCATTTCCACAAGAAATACGGAAAGCCCCTTCCCATTTGGGTTGTAACGGAAATAATGACTTTTGAACAGCTGAACCTATTATTTTCCGGGATGAGGCAAAATGAGCGTCAGCAGATAGCGGTAGAATTTGATCTGCTTCAACATGATGGATCCGGTGATGCGCATGCATTCTCAAGCTGGATAGAGCATATACGACAGACTCGGAACTACTGTGCGCATCATGCTCGGTTATGGAATAGAAACCATACTGCACCCTTCTCCGTCCCAAGTAACATCAAAGAACTGCAGCATCTAACCGCAAGTACTGACACTGGCTATGCAAAGGGTGATCTCACTCGACCTCTAACAAGGATTTACGGGTCGTTGTCCCTCATCATTTTCCTGCTAGCTCGCGTACATCCGGAAAACACCTTCTGTGACTCGATTGTTCCTAAGATTGAGGGGTTCTTTCGAAAAGACCCAGATCGAATTTATGATATGGGGTTTCCCGAGGGGTGGGAGAACCAAGCCATCTGGCAGCCTGACTACCAGCGTGATGCTGACCTTGTTGAACAAGCGAATCTTCTTAGGGGTACTCCGCTTCTCTATGCAGCTGATGCTGGGCCGCTCCTGCCTGCAAGGTCAGAAGACAAATTTACGGGAGGAAGAAGCTCGTTGAACTACTACAGAAAGAACGGAGCCCTTTTATCAGTTCCAGGGGTAAAAGCCCACCGTTACCCCGCTTTTCAATTTAACCGAGTCGCTGGGGACCTTTTCCCTGCAGTGATTGAAGCTAACAGGATTCTGTTGAATGGAAGTCAGGGTACGGAAGAGGAAAGGTGGAGCGCTTTGAAATGGTGGAACACAGCTGTCGAGAATGAGCTTAAAGGCAAAAGCCCTCAACAGGCTCTCATACAGGGGGAGCTCACTCCCGAGATTGTAAGAAGTATTCTTCGGTAGCCTTGCCATTTCGCTCAAAAGTCTTTTTGCATGGTTAAGGAGTGACCTCTGAGGCGGTTAGCTTCGAATTGAAAATGCTTCCTGGCGACTGTGCGATAGTTTCACTAGTCAGCGTAGTAGCTTCCGGACGCGTGGCCGACCCCTAAAACCCCTAAAACTGCTCAAAGCGTGCGATTAGAAGCGTGCGATGCAGGTCGCACATTCTCACCGGCCAGGGGCGATTTTCGGCGACCAGCGTCGCACTCCTTGAACACCTCGACACGAATGAAAGCCATGGAGCGCCACCCTGCCAACCCGAAAAGTTCCCTTGCTCAGCTGTGAACGGGGAACAATCTTCGTAGACAGGCGTCCCGACCTGGGGAAACATAAGCGTTGGTCGACCGAACCCGGCCCAAAACCGAAAATGGTTCCCGGGCGCGGGAACTTTTTTGAAAGGCGAGCCAGCGACCCGGCGAGCCGGCGACCCGGCCACCGCCACAACTGAGACCCAGCGCCAGAAATCAAAGAAATGTGAACTAGGCCCCATTTGTCTGCCCGCGTGTCGTGATGGGTCTGTAGAATGATACGCATTTATGTCCGCCACGATTCTAAAGGCTGGGTTATGGCTCAACATCTACTGCTTACCTGCACTAACACGAACCTCGGCAGTGCTGATGCTGACGCGCTCGCGGCACAGCACGGCCTCCAAACCATCCACGTCACGGGGGAGACGCTCGCCGAGGCGTACGCCACCTGCGCCGACCAAGAACAGGGCACCTTGTTCGTGGGCCAGGGGGAGTGCTCCTTTGATGCGGAGCTCGCCGCAGCGCTCGGGGCTGCGGTCATCGTGCTTATCGACGCCCCGCAGCGCGCACCCCTCGCGCAACGGATAGTGGAACGCCACGGTGCGACGCTGCTCGCAACGGTCACGGACGTGCAGGACGCGGCCGACCTCACCATCCCGGAGGTCGCGCCGGTGATGTCGCCGCTGGTCTTCGGATCGCACCTGTTGGGCCAGGCCCGCGAGGTCGGCGCGCACATTGTCCTGCCGGAGGGCGAGGAGCCCCGTGTGCTGGAGGCGGCGCATCGGTTGTTGGAGAGGGGCGTCGCGAAGCTGACGTTGCTGGGGGATGTGGACGTGATTGCCGCGAAGGCGCAGGAGCTTGAGCTGGACGTGTCGGCGGCGACGCTGCTGGATCACCGCACCTCCGACCTGGCTGAAGAGTTCGCGCAGACCTTCGCCGAGCTGCGCAAATCCAAGGGCGTGACCCTGGAGCAGGCCCGCGAGACTATGCAGGACGTCTCCTACTTCGCCACGATGCTGGTGCACACCGGGCGCGCGGACGGGATGGTCTCCGGCGCGGTGCACACCACGGCGGAGACGATTAAGCCGGCGTTCCAGATCATCAAGACGCGCCCGGAGGCTTCGGTGGTGTCCTCGATCTTCCTGATGGTGATGCAGGGCCGCCTCTGGGCGTTTGGCGACTGCGCCGTGAATCCGAATCCGTCCGCGCAGCAGCTCGGCGAGATTGCAGTGAGCTCCGCGTTGACCGCCGCTCAATTCGGTATCGACCCGAAGGTTGCGGTGCTTTCGTACGCCACGGGCACCTCCGGTGCGGGCCCCGACGTGGAGCGCGCGGTCGAGTCCGTTGCCGCCGCCCGCGCTATTAATTCCGACTTAATTATTGACGGCCCCCTCCAGTTTGACGCTGCGTGCGATGGGGGCGTCGCGAAGCAGAAAGCACCCGATTCGCCCGTGGCGGGGCAGGCGAACGTGTTCATCTTCCCCGACCTTGAGGCGGGCAACGCCGGGTACAAGATCGCGCAGCGCACTGGCGGCGCGCTGGCGGTTGGCCCGATTCTGCAGGGGCTGAACAAGCCGGTCAACGACCTTTCGCGCGGCGCGACGGTCGATGACATTGTGAACACTGTGGCCGTGACCGCGATTCAGGCAGGGGTGAAGTAAATGAGCTACGTACTGGTGATCAACTCTGGTTCCTCCTCGGTGAAGTTCCAGATTGTGGACCCGAATTCGGATGCCTCGGACGCACCGTTCGTCTCCGGGCTTGTCGAGCAAATCGGGGAACCCCAAGGCCGCATTACCATTAAGCACGGCGAGGACCGCTGGGTGTTGCAAAAATCCATCCCCACGCACAAGGACGGGCTGGAGGAGGCGTTCCACCGCCTAGCGCTGCGTGGCGTGAGCCCGAAGGACCTAGACGTGGTGGCGGTGGGGCACCGCGTGGTGCACGGCGGCATGGTGTTCAGCCAGCCTGAAATCATCGTGGACCAGGTCGTCGACATGATCCGGGACCTGGTGCCGCTGGCGCCGCTGCACAACCCGGCGAACATTGACGGCATCGAGGTTGCCCGCGAACTGTTGCCGGACATCCCGCACGTAGCGGTCTTCGACACCGGCTTCTTCCACTCGCTGCCGCCGGCCGCGGCGCTCTACGCCATCAACGCGGACGTTGCCAGCCAGAACCAGATCCGCCGCTACGGCTTCCACGGCACCTCCCACGAATTCGTCTCGGGCCAGGTGCCGGGGCTGATCGGGTCCGACCCGAACCACACCCGTCAGATCGTGCTGCACCTGGGTAACGGTGCGTCGTGCTCGGCGGTGGCGAACGGGCACGCGATCGATACGTCGATGGGGCTCACCCCGCTCGCGGGCCTGGTCATGGGTACGCGCTCCGGGGACATCGACCCGGGCATCATCTTCCACCTGGCGCGCCACGGCGGCATGAGCATCGACGAAATCGACGAGCTGCTGAACAAGCGCTCCGGCGTCAAGGGCCTGGCCGGCGTGAACGATTTCCGCGAGCTGCGCGCCATGATCGAAAACGAGGACGGCGACGCCTGGCTGGCCTACAACGTCTACATCAACCGGCTGCGCAGCTTCATCGGCAGCTACATGGTGGCGCTGGGCAGGGTGGACGCGATCACGTTCACCGCGGGCGTGGGCGAGAATGATAAGTTCGTGCGCGCGGACGCCCTGGACAATATGGAGGCCTTCGGCGTGAAGATCGACCCCGAGCGCAACTCGCTGCCCAACGATGGCCCGCGCATCATCTCCGCCGACGATTCTCGCGTGAAAGTGCTTGTCGTGCCGACGAATGAGGAGCTCGCCATCGCGCAGAAAGCGGCGGCGCTCGCGCGTCGGGCCTAGCCTATTGGCGGCGCCACGAGCTGCGTCTCGTCATTGTTCAACACCTTTGTTGTGCAGCGTCTATTCGTTAGACTTTAGAACGGCATGTCAACAGCCGTAAAAGCAAATGTCTGCACAGTGAGTACACTGAGTAGCGTTTAGCAATGTACGGACAGTTTTGAGAAGGAACGATGATGGGAAACATGAGCGGTCGCAAAGGGGCGAATCGGCGTAGTGGGGTGTCGGTAGCAGCCTGCGCGCTTGGGGCATCGTTGATAATCACGGGTGCGCCGGCGGTGGCAGGTACAGCCACGGCGCAGGAGCCCACTGCTGAGTCCACGTCATGGAAAACGCCACGCACCGAGGCGGCCCGTACGGACGTCACGTTCCCGGACCTCGTCGTCGCGCCCGGTGAGACCGCCAAGTCGAAGCCTGAGCTGAAGCGCAACTTCTGGACCGCCGCCTGGAACAAGATCGGCACCCCCGTCAAGTGGGAGCTCAAGGAGGGCTTTTCGACGCCCACCGGCTGGCACCTCAAGTTTTCCGACGACGGCACCCTCAATGCCACCGCCGGCGAAGGCATCGAAACCACCACGTTCAAGGTGCCGGTGACCATCACCTTTGCTGATGGCTCTACCAAGGACGTCGAGGCCAACGTCACCCTCGCCGACGGCCCAACCATCGAGCCCATCAAGGATCAGAAGTACTGGGAGGGTCGCCTGATCCAGCCGCGCCGCGTCATGGCGTGGAACGTCCCGGCTGACGCCGTCATCGAGCTGGAGGGCCTGCCCGCGGGCCTGAGCACCTCCGCCCAGACCCGCCTTGGCTCCGGCTCCTACCTCTTTATCAACGGCCGTCCAACTGAGACCGGCACGTTCAACGTGACTGCACGCGTCACCGGCGCAGGCGACCCGCTCGAGGAAACGTTCACCATCACAGTCGCCGACTCGGCTGAGCTCGGCGAGCCGGAGGACGCCGACATCGCACCTTCCGAAGTCCCGCCAGTGCGCCCCGGCACCGACGTGCACATCCCGCTCGACGTCGAGGACGCTTCCTCCGTGGAGGTCGAGGGCCTGCCCGATGGCCTGAAGTACGACGGTGAGCAGAACGCGATCGTCGGCACGCCGACGAAGGAGGGCACCTCCAAGGTCGTCGTGGACAAGGTCACGGAGGATGGCACGCACAAGCGTGATTCCTTCGAGTTGACGGTGGACGAGAACGCACCGGAGCCAAGTGAGCCAAGTGAGCCGTCCGAGCCCGCAGATCCGTCGGACCCAGCCGAGCCCGCCGACCCATCGGACCCAGAGGGCCCCGTTGCCCCGGACCAGTTCGAGTGGAACCCCATCAAGGTCCGCGCAGGCGAGGAAACCGGCGTGACCCCTGTCCGCTCCACGCAGGGCGTGCGCGTGCTCGCGGAGCCCGGGAACCCGGATTGGTTCACCGTCTTCGCCAACGGCGCCGTGTACGCCGCCCCGTCGCGTGACGCGAAGCCGGGCACCTACACCATGAAGGTTCGCACCGAGAAGGGCGAACAGGACACCATCACCGTCGAGGTCACCGCAGCCGTCAAGGACTCCGTACGTTACGAGTCCTCCTACGCGGACACCTACGTCCGCGCCGGCGGCACCGCCACCTCACCTGCGCCGTACGCCCGCCTGGGCTACAACGGCATGGTTTTTGAGCGCCAGCCGTTGCCGAAGGAGGCGTCGTTTAGCACGGAGGCCGAAGGCGTGAAGCTGAACCAGCATACGGGCCAGATCACCCTTTCCGCGGACCTGGATGCCGAGGTTGGAAAGCCCATCGATGTGCCCGTCACCGTCACCTACCCGGACGGCAGCACGAAGGAGATCATCGCGCACTTCCAGGTGCTGGCGCCGCAGTTCGCGCAAACACAGAAGTTTGAGTACGAGCGCCGCGAGGCCTTCGAAGGCGAAACCATCAAGGTCAACCTCACCGAACCTTTCGACCCCGCCTCCGACCCCGAGTTTGCCATCCAGACGAATGCCTCCAAGTACCAGGGCTGGGACCTCTTTATCGACGCCACCACAGGCACCATCACCGCCACAGCCCCAGCGCAGGACGCGAAACCGCTGAACGTGGAAGTCGTTGCGCGCTACTCGGATGGGTCCAGTAAGACGGTCGTGGCCGTGATCGGCGTACGGGACGCGAAGCCGCAGGCCTACACCTCCAACCTGGACTTTGAGGACGCCGTCGTCGGCGACGACGGCACCGTCACCATCACGCCGAAGGGCGACATCCCGACCGGCGTCACCTTCGAACCGGAAGGCGCGGCTGCGCTCGGCGGCGTGGCTGGCCTGCGCGTGGACGTTGACGAAAAGACCGGCCAGATCAAGGTCACCCTGCCGAAGGACGCCAAGCCCGGCCAGGGCTACGACCTCGGCGTGCGCATCAACTTCCCCGACGGTGGCTCGAAGGTAGTGCAGCTCAACGTCGCCCGCGACTCGCAGGCCCACCGCGAGCAGCCGTCCTGGACCCCGATCGGCGTGGCCATCGGCGCCAACGCCGTAACCCATGAGCCGAAGGTCGCACCGAAGGGAGCCACCTACGCCATCTCCGCCGACTTCGCCGCGGAGGGCTGGAAGGCCGCCGTCGACGCGACCACCGGCGCACTCACCGTCGCCGCCCCCGCATCGGCGCACGTCGGGGACCGCACCATGATCCCGATCGTGGTCACCTTCGAGGACGGCTCCCAGAAGCTCGTCGAGGCGCAAGCCACCGCCGTCAAGGCGATGGGCGGGGCAGTCTCCAACGCGTACGACCCAACCCAGGTCCGCGCAGGCGAAACCGTCACGCTCACCCCGACGCTTAAGGGTGCGCACTACTCGCTGCTCAACCCAGTCGGCGGCCTCGACACCCGTATCGACGCCACCACCGGCGCCCTCACCGTCGGCGCCCGCCCGAACGCGGTCCCCGGCGTACGCGAAGTCCCGGTGCGCATCAACTTCCCGGACGGTTCCACGACCATCGCGAACGCACGCATCTCCGTGCTGACCAGCGACGGCAAACCGTCCCTGGCCGAGGCAACCCCGGAGTTCAACGACACCATCAAGGCATACCCGGGCAAGGCGACCACCTATGTGGTGCCGAAGCCGGCCGGGGCCGCCAAGGAGGCGTTTGCCCTCGGCCAGCTACCGAAGGCGCTCGCCGACTGGAAGATCGGCATTGACGCCACCACCGGTGAACTCACCATCACGCCACCTGCTGGCACGGCGCCTGGCATCGTGCCAGTCCCAGTCGTGGTCAGCTTCGCGGACGGCTCCCAGGCCACCAAGCTCCTCCGAGTGCAGGTGGTGAAGGGGCCGCAGGAGGTGGAGAAGGGGTCGTCGACAAGCAGTGAGATTCCGCCAGGCGCGAAGATCGCGGGCTTCGTGCTCGGCCTGCTCGCCTTCCTGGGCGGGCTGGGCTACTCCCTGTACGAGCACCGCGACTTCTTCCGCACATTCCTAGCATTCCCAATCAACCAGCAGCGCTGAGAGGACAACGACAGTGACCGGCAAAACCAACAAACAACGCATCGCAGCGATACTCGCAGGCGTTAGCGTCGCCGCAGGCATCGTCGTGGCCCCACACGCGGATGCGGCCATTACCCCAGGCAGCTTCGCCATCGGCGTCAACCGCGACTCCGACAGCGGCAACTTCCGCGTCGACGTGAACAAAGCGCGCGTGTCCTGGATGTACTTCAACCATCCCGAAGGCACCACGCGCCTGCTGCAGAACGCCTTCTACATCGACGGCGCCGTCAACGGCTCACCCATGAGCTACGTCGGCAACGCCACCGAAGTCGTCGAAGCGAAGCCCGTCGGGAACACCGACCGCGTCGTGCTGCGCCACACCGACCCCAACTCGGGCGTCGAAATGACCCGCACCTTCATCGTCGGCGACGACTCCATCCAAGCCACCGTCGAACTCCGCAACACCACCGGCCAGGCCGCCAACATGCGCGTCGAAATGGCCAGCGGCATCATCGACCGCGACTTCCAAGTCACCGGCGTCCCCCGCGGCGACGGCTACCACGTCGACGTCAGCAACGCCTACAAAATCAACGTCGACTTCATGGGCGCCACCAGCAAGGGCAAAGGCGAACAGCGCCACGACGCCATCAACGGCGGCACAGGTGATGACGCCCACTTCGTCGCCGGCGTCTGGGAACAAGACGTACCCGCCAACGGCACGCTGCGCGCCACCACCGCTATGACCCTCGACGTCGCCCAAGGCACCATCGACACCGACGGCGACGGCTTCCCCGACGAATGGGAAGAAAACGGCTTCACCGACGAAAACGGCAACGTCTTCCCGCTCCAGAAGTGGGGCGCCGACCCCAAGAAGGTCGACCTCTTCCTCCAACTCAACTGGATGAAGTCCGAATGGGAAACCAAGAAGTGCTCCGAGCAGCGCAAATACGCCCCAACCGAGGAGGACTTCCGCAAGTTCCTCGATTGCTCCGAAGCCAACACCAACGTGTACCGTCCGTCGCGCCAAACCCTCAACGACCTCGTTGACGCCTTCGCGCAGCAGAACATCAACCTGCACATCGACGCCGGCGACTACTACAACCCAATGCGCCTCGAGCACCCACAAGGCGGCCCGACCGAAGACTTCACCCCGTACTACTTCGAAGGCAAAGTCCCCGGTATCAAGATGCTCGAGGACCGCGACCGCCTCCTCAACGGACGCCAAACCGTGTTCCGCGTCGGCGTCATCGGCGACCAACAAACCCGTACCAACTTCTCCTCAGGCAACGCACTGATCGGGGACGGCGCTTTCTACGTCGCAAAGAACCGCATGATGACCTCGCAGGACCAGCTGCGCAACACCATCCTGCACGAGTTCGGTCACAACCTTGGCCTGACCCACTCCGGGCCACTCGCCGACACCAGCCGCCCAATCTCTGACTACGTGCCCGGCTACCTCTCAGTCATGAACTACCTCTACCAGTTCACTGACTTCCGCTACTCCAACGAGCGCTCTCGTCCGACGGGCAAGCTGCCGAAGGCATGCCAGACCGTCCAGTGCTACACCGGCGACTACGACATCGACCCCGACTGGCCAAACCTCGCCTTCATCGGCGGCCAAATCGGCCGCGCCAACGGTACCACCGGCACCCCCGGCCACGACGACCACGAACACGCCGACGACGAACCAACCGTCCGCGAACTCGAGGTCTACTCCGCCGAATTCAACAACGGCAAGGCCGGCCTGCGCGTGCGCAACGAGGAAGGCGCTGGCAACATCATTATCGCCAACCGCACTGACTCCAAGATCGCCTTGGAGCTGTCCAACCTGGGCATTGACATCCACAAGTTCCGCCTCCAGGCCACCTACCCCGGCGGCCGATACGAGCAGGAATACACCATCGAAGGCGCCCTCAGCGACGAGTCCAAACTGCCCATCAGCGTCCCAATCACCAACACCGCCGGCTACACCGGCTCCACCATGCCGATCACCTTCCGGGTGTTTAACCAGGACAACGACATCGTCGCCGACGAAACCATCGAGTTCTCCGCCCTCAACTACAACGGCGAAGACACCGCGAAGCTCATACGGGAACTTCGCAAGAAGAAGTCCGACCTGCTCAAGCGGGCAGAGCAGACCGTGGGCAAGGCGGAAGGTGGCGCCGGACCACGGCCAACCAAGCCACTCGCGACCCAGGCCAACGCCGCCATCCCGACCCGCGCCGGCCAAGCACCAGTGACCTCACTGAACGCCGCGCCGAGCGGAACCTACGACGCCCCGGCTCCCGCGCGCCCTGCCAAGCCGACCACTCGCCCAACCGCCCACCCAGCGCCTTCGACTGCGCAACAGCAGAACCCAGGCAAGGGTGGGGAAACGGGTGGCCTGTCCGGCGGTGCCATCGCCGGCATCGTCGTTGGCCTGCTGGCGCTGCTCGGTATTGTGGCCGCAGCCGTTGGCCTAGGCGGCTTCTAAGCCCGCTGATTGGGTTTGCACCAAATTCCCCCAGGTCCAGATTGTGACCTGGGGGGAATTTCTTTGGGGTAGGGGAAATTGAGGAATTTGGTGCCGGGCTGGGTGGGATGCGCACCAAATTCCCTCCCGGGAAACCAGCGACCTGGGGAAACGTAAAACCTGCCTGCCGAAATCCCGGAATGTGGTGCGCCTAGCTGGGAGGCAGTGCCAAGGGACGCAACCATAATTGGACCGCACATTCAAATGTGCTGGTAATAAAAGGGCTAGCCAAAAGAGAGTGCGTCCTTTGGCACTAGCGCCTCAAATATGCGCACCAAATTCCCTCCCGGGGAAACCGGCGACCTGGGGAAACGCAAAAACCTGCCAGCTAGGGGAAATCCCGGAATGTGGTGCGCCTTGCTAGGAGGCAGTGCCAAAAGACGCAACTCGAATTGGACCAGATGTTCAACCGCGCTGGTAGTAAAAGGGCTAGGCAAACTCGAATGCGTCCTTTGGCACTGGCGCCTCAAACAGAGGCACCAAATTCCCCTCCAAAACCCAAGCAGACCCTAGAACCACGTCACGGGACGGATCTTGTTGGCCATGTCCACGAGGTCGAAGCGGTGTTGGAGGTAGGGCGCCACTCTGGCCAGGGCGCGCAGGGTCCTGGCGAGTTCGTTTTGTAGCTCGTGGGCGGTGAACCTCGTGTCCAGGATGGGGGAGGGGTCGGGGTGGTGGCCGTCAAGGGTGTAGGTGAGGGCGGCTCGGAGGATGAAGACTTTGATTTGGAGGTAGCGGGGTTCGGTGTTGGGGATGCGTTGGAGGCGAAGGGCGGCCTCGCGGATGCGATCCTCGGTGGGGTCGGTGACGAGGCTGAGGATGGACGTAAGTTGGGCGAGCCGGTTGTGTCGGGAGGCGACGGGGACGCGGTCGAGCGCTGCGGCGGCAAGCTCGGGTTGGTTTTCGTGCATGAGTTGGCGGGCCAGGCCGAAGGCGGAGGAGACGGTGGTGGGGTTGGTGCTCCAGACCAGGGCGTAGAGGCGGATGGCGTGGAAGCGCAGCATGGCGGGGTTGGTAGTGACCATGGACCAGTCGGGGGCGAGCAGTCCGCGGTGAAGGAGGTGTTCGAAGACGGAGTTGGGGAGTTCGTCGAGGTGGCGGTTCATGCCGGCGGCGCCTCGGGCTACGCGGGGTTCCAATAAGGCGGTGTCGTGGAGGTCGGCGGTTTGGAGGAGGAGTTCGGCGACGGCGGCGAGTGCGAGTTTGGAGGCGGATTCGCCGGGCAGGATTTCGAGGACGCGGGAGAAGGCGACTTGGGCGTCGGTGAAGTTGCTGGTCAGGAGGTTGGTGATGCCGGTGTACCAGTGGTAGCGCCAGTTCTTCCGCAGCGGTTCGTCAAGCGAGTCAAGCCAGGTGCGTGCCTGGGTGGTGAAGCCGAGGTCGAGGAGGGTGCGGGCAACGGCGAAGGGGATTTCGATGGAGTCGGGGTGGCGGTCCTCGGCAAGCGCTTGGCGCAGGGCGGCAAGCGTTTCGGAGGGTTCGGAGTAGGTGGTGCTCTGCAAGGTGGCGGCGCCGGGGTCGGTGGCGTCGACAAGTGGGACGGGCAGGGCGATGTTGACTTCCTGGGGCGTGATGGTGACGGTGCGGGTGATGCCGTCGATGAGTTGGTCGGTGCGGAAGACGACGTGCTTGGTGCCGAACGTGCGGCGCTGCGGGGAGAAAAGTGAGTGCTGGGCAGGGAAGGTGCGGCCGTCGCGGATGGCGAGCACTTCGCGCAGGACGCCGAGCAGTTGGGCTTCGAGTTGGGTGACGGAGTCGAAGCGGTCGTCACGGTTGGGGGCGCAGCAGCGGGCGATGAGTCGGTAGAGGGAGATGTAGCGGCGGAAGAGGGGTTCGGTGGTGGGGGTGGGGATGTCGGCGTCGTGTGGGAGGTCGATGATGAGGGCGGCGAGGGTGCGGCCGATGGTGTAGATGTCGGATTGGACGGAGGGGCCGTCGGTAGCTACTTCGGGCGCTTGGTAGCCCTTGGTGCCGTAGATGAAGCCATAGGAGCCGATGCCGGAGACCGCGCCGAGGTCGATGAGTTTGACCTGGTCTTCGGTGACGATGATGTTGTCGGGCTTCAGGTCGTTGTACACGACGCCGCGCGAGTGCAGGTAGTCCAGCGCGGGCAGCACTTCGAGGATGTAGGCGATCGCGATGTCCACCTCGCACCTGCTTATCGACGGCCCACCTACGTACTCCATCACGATGAACCCGCCGGGCACGCGCGGGTCGTCGATGAAGTTGAAAATCTTCACGATGCCGGGGTGGGTGATGTCGGCGAGGAACTCGCGCTCGGCGACGGCGGCGGCCTCCTCGTCCTTGTTGCGGGCCGAGTGCAGCCCCTTGAGCACGACGTTTCGCCCGGAGACGAAGTGGTCGGTGGCTAGATAGATCCAGCCCATGCCGCCGTGTGCGATGGTGCCGAGCACCTCGTACTGTTCGGCGACCAGGTCGCCGGGCTTCAGCGCCGGGGCGGGGACGCCTTCAAAGGTGGATGGGTCCCGAAGGGCGTCGGTGGGGTTGATGGGGTGGACCCAGGGCAGCTCGACCATGCCGTCGGCGACGGTGCGGGTCTCGCGCTGTGTGCCGCGCAGTTCGCGGAACCGGTCGAGTGCGCGGCGCCGCGAGCGTTGCGAGGTATCCTCCTGCCGCTTCTCCTGACGCAGCGCCTCAAGGTCGTCGAGGAGGGCGGACATGGAGTCGTCGTACTCGAAGAGGTCGTCGTCATCGTCGTCGTCGGCGAAGGGGTCGAAGGCGACGGCTTCGGTGCCTGGGTCATTCGTGCTCATTGGGTTCCTCCCGGTACATCAGCGGTGGGGGGTAGGGGTCTGTGGTGGAATCCGCCAGCCACTCCTGGAACATGCGGTGCCAGGTGCCGTCGGTGCGGATGCGCTCGATGGTCGCGTTGACCTGGCGCACCACCGAATCGTTGCCGAGCGGGATGCCGACGGCGTAGTACTGGGTGGCCAGCGCGTCGGGCAGGATGTCGGTGTGCGGGTCCTGGGCGAGCATGCCGGCGAGGATGGCGTCGTCGGCGATGATGGCGTCGGCCTGGAACTGCTGGGTGGCCATGAGGCAGTCGGACCAGGAGCGGGTGCGCAGCACCGGGGAGTGCGGAGCGAGGGTGCGCACGATGTTGAGCAGCGTCGTGCGGTCGACGACGCACACGGTGCGCTCGGGCAGGTCGTCCATGCTCGCGATACCGCGATCAATCGGGGCCAGCACCCTGACCTGGGACTTCAGGTAGGGGGTGGAGAACGCCACCTTGGAGGCGCGCTCCGGGGTAATGGACATCGTCCTGATCACAATGTCCACGCGCCCCTCCCGGAGCAGCTCCGCGCGCGAGGCCGAGTCCACGAAGCGGAAGTCCACCGCCTCGGGGTCGTCGAAAAGGTCGCGGGCGATCTCCCGGGCCAGCTCCACCTCGAACCCGCGAAGCTGCCCGCGCACCATATCGCGGTAGGACAGCAGGTACTGGGACTGCTCCACGCCCACGATGAGCCGGCCGCGCTCCCGGATCTGCTCCAGGGCGGGGTCATCTTCCGGGGCGGATGGGCGCGGGCGCAGCGAGCCCTCCCAGTCCAGGCCGTGCGGCACAAACTCCATCGACGGCTGCTTGCCCGCCCCGTCCAGCAGTGCGCCGGGCGGCAACGGGATTGCCTCGTGCGCCGTGGACGCCGCCCCCGTCGGCAAGTCTTCCAGTGCGGACCGCGGCGCACACCCCACTGCGCCCGCCGCCACCGCGAGCGCCACCAACAACGAGCCAGCCCTGCGCATCATACGTACTCCCTGAATCGCCGCTGCACCCCGAACCACATGCTGATGACCGCCAGCAGCGACAGCAGCGCGACCACCGTCGACACCAGCCTTGTCGCGTCCAGGGAGGTGTGGATGTAATTGCGCATCTCGGCGCGCGCCGACTCAATCAACGTCACCATGTTCGCGTCCAGCTCCGTGTACGCGGTGGACGCGCTCGGGTGGTCCGCACTATCGACCATCAGCACGTCGACGGCGCGCTCAAACCGGCCGGCATCGAGCGTCGAGACGAGTTCGCCATGCGCCTGCGACCACTGCTCCAGCGCCCTTCTTGCCGACGCCACCTCCGGCGCATCCGACGCCGTATCCAACGCCGCGCTCACCCCCTGGTACGTGGACTCGAAGGACTCCACCGACTCCGCAACGGACTGTCGGCGAAGCAGCGCCATCGTCTCGTCGGTGCGGGTCTCCTGGGCGCGGAGGCGGGCGTCGGTAAGCTGGCGCAGCGGCGCCGCGGCCTGCTCGAACCCGATGACGCCCGAGCGCCACGAAATGAAGTTCGAGCCCGCGACCCACGCCAGCGCCACCACCATCGCCGCCGTCGCCGCCACGAAGCCTTTATTCCAGCGGCGGCGGAATGTGCGCCACAGCCACCACTGCGCCCCCGCCAGCAGCAACAGCGCCGCCACCAGACCCGAAAGCGGCACCCACTGCGGTGCGTTGAGGCGCACCATCTCCACCGCCACCTGGCGCTGCGTCAGCGCAAACAGCGTGTTCGCCGAGGTGATCATCCGCTCACGCATCATGCTGGACGCCTCCGACATATACGACACGCCCACCGGGTTGCCTAGGCGCTGGTTCACCTTCGCGCGCTCCATGAACGCCACGTACAACGGCAGGTCGCGTTGGATGGAGCGCACCAGGTTCTGGATTCGCTCCTGGTCCTCCGGCCGCGTCAGCTCCGAGGCACCCTCGTAGATGTCGCTCGCCGCGATCACCGCCTGATCTATCGACGCCAAGTACGCCTTCACCTCATCCGGCGTCATCAACCCTGCCTGCACGAAGCCCGTCGTGGCCACCGTGTCCGCCTGCGACAGTGAGGTGAGCAGCACGTGCGCGGAGTGGTTCATCGGCTCCGTGGTCTGCACCAACACGTCGAGCGCGTGCTGACGCTTACTCATCGACTGGCTCTGCGCGAACCCAATCGCGCCCACGGCCACCGTGAGCACCAGCATCATCGCCAGCATCTTGCCCGGCGTGGTGATCACGAAGTCCGCCAGGCGCCGCGCCGCGCGAATCGGCCCACTCGACGCGCGCTGCTGCGGATGCAGCGCAAGATCATCCAACCAGGCGTCGCTGGGAGGTGGCGTCGTGACAGTCATTCCTCAACCATAACCACCGGGCCCGACCTATTTCTAGGAAACGACCTACAGTGGAACACATGCAAGGAGACGGCAACGGATGGGTCGAAGGGCCCAACGGACAGAAAATGTGGGGCAAACACGGCGCCGCGGGGCTCTTCCTGCAGGCCACGCACGGCGGCGAGCCCGTCGTGCTCATGCAACACCGCGCCCCTTGGACCGCCCAGGGAGACACGTGGGGCATCCCCGGCGGCGCCCGCGACTCACACGAAACGGCCTCCCAAGCAGCGCTCAGGGAAACAGCAGAAGAATGCGGCATCGATGGGGGCGAAGTGGACGTCGAAAAGGAATTAGTGACGTCCGGCCCCGCACCCAGTGGCTGGACCTACACCACCGTGCTCGCGCGCGTGCGCTCCGGCGAGCCACTCGAGACCACCGCCAACGAAGAAAGCGTTGAGCTGCGTTGGGTTCCCCTGAAAAAACTCGAAGAACTCGCCCTACACCCGGGGCTGCGTGCCGCGCTGCCAGACATTCTCAGGCATACTGTTTCGCATGATTGAAGTCCAAAACCTGTCAAAGGTCTACGGCCCCGTCCGCGCCGTCGACGACGTGAGCTTCCGCGTCAAACCCGGCATCGTCACCGGGTTCCTCGGCCCCAACGGCGCAGGCAAATCCACCACCATGCGTATGATCGTCGGCCTGGATAAACCCACGTCAGGCAGCTGTCTTATCGACGGCACCAGCTACCGCAACCTCAAGCGCCCCGCCCAAAAAGTCGGCGCGCTCCTCGACGCCAAAGGTGTGCACCCCAACCGCTCCGCCCGCGCGACGCTCCTGTGGCAGGCGCAGGCCTCCGGCATCCCCGCCTCCCGCGTCGACGAAGTCCTCTCCCTCGTCGGGCTGACCGACGTGGCCGGCAAGAAGGTCGGCGGGTTCTCCCTCGGCATGGGGCAGCGCCTCGGCATCGCCGCGGCCCTGCTCGGCGACCCCGAATACCTCATCCTCGACGAACCCGTCAACGGCCTCGACCCCGAAGGCATCCGCTGGGTCCGCTCCCTGCTGCGCGCGCTCGCCCAGGAAGGCCGCACCATCCTGGTGTCCTCCCACCTCCTCGCCGAGATGGCACAGACCGCCGACCACCTCATCGTGATCGGCAAGGGCAAACTCGTCGCCGACACCTCCGTCCACGACTTCATCAAGGCCCACTCCGGCTCCCGCGTTGTGGTGCGTGCCGCTGATGCTGGGCTTTCTCGTTTGCAGGGGGCCGTGGAGGCAGGCGCGCCGGGCGCCACCATCAGCCCAGGCACCGACGCCGACGGCCGACCCAACCTCACCATCAACGACGCCACCCCCGAAACCATCGGGCGCATCGCCTTCGAAGCCGGCGTCATCCTCACCGAACTCAGCGAACACCACGCCTCCCTCGAGGACGCCTACATCCAATCCACCGAAGGCACCGAACAGTTCGCATCCCGCACAGTCCAGGAGGGCAAGTAACCATGAACCTCATACTTTCCGAGTGGACCAAACTCCGCAGCACCCGCTCCTTCTGGTGGACCAGCGCCGCCATGATCATCGTCGCCGGCATCTACGGCGCACTCTTCGGCTGGCTGGCCAACACCTCCGGCATGCCCTACACACCCCTGACCGTCGTCTCGACCGTCTCCATGACCATCGGGATCGTCGTCATCGTGCAAGCCGCCATGACCGTCACCACCGAATACCGATTCGGCATCCCCGCCACCAACTTCCGCCTCACACCGCAGCGTTGGCGAGTCGCCCTGGCCAAAGTCGTAGTGGGCGTCGTCGGCGTTGTGGTTGCGACGCTGCTGGCCGTGGTCGTGGCGTTCATCCTCGCCGACCTCACCACCGCCGTCCCCGCAGGCTGGACCACAAATAGCGCCACCCAGCGCGCCCTGTGGGCAGTACCGCTCGGCATGGCGCTGCTCACCCTGTTCACCCAGGGCGTCGGCTGGATCGTCCGCAACACGTCCGCCGCCATCGTCATCGGCCTGTCCATGATGCTCCTCCTGGAGACCATCGTCGGGTTCATCCCTAAATACGGCCAAGACGTTGCCAAGTTCCTCCCCTTCAACAACCTCATCGCCTTCATGATGAACCAACCCACCCAACACTGGGAGCTCGGCGCCTCCCTCGGCATCTTCGCCGTCTGGGCCGTGGCGTTGTGGGTGATCGGCGTGCT
Organism: Corynebacterium sp. UMB10119B; assembly: GCF_030228125.1. NCBI lineage: Bacteria > Bacillati > Actinomycetota > Actinomycetes > Mycobacteriales > Corynebacteriaceae > Corynebacterium > Corynebacterium sp. UMB10119B. Next base: position 21,892 of record NZ_JASPBG010000015.1, on the reverse strand, counting down.
GTTGACGGAGGCGCGGGACGCGTAGCTTGATAGCAGTGCCAGAAGACGCAATCTCCTAAGAGTACCCCATTAAAACCGCTGGTTATAAAAGGGCTATATTTATAGGCTTGCGTCTTTTGGCACTGTTCACATTCGGTCAAGTAATTCTTCCATCCGGGGGACCACCTCATGGAACGTGGCGGCGGCGAACCTGACCACGGTCCAGCCCTCCAACGCCAGATCTAAGTTGATCCGGGCATCCTTCTGGCGCTGGTCATACTCCCAATGGTGCTGGCCGTCATACATGATCCCGATTTTGAGCGGTTCGATGGCGAAGTCGAACGTCGTTATGAGGCGGCGGCCTCTATATACCGGGACTTGCTCACTCAGCTTCAGTCGGCGTTGCTTTGTTACGGCGTGAAGTAGCAGGCGCAGCTCGGTTTCGCGCGGCGAGTCGGCGAGCTTGCTGGAAAGCTTGAGTACCTTGTTGAGCCATCGCTTCTCCACGCGCCAGTCCGCTGCTTGGCGCAGCGAAGATGTTGAAACGTTGAGGTGCCTGCGAACGCAATCCACCAGCTGCACTGCCCGTACTTGGAGGGGGTCGAGCCCCTCGGGTGTGATGACGGCAGGAGAGTGCTCTCCGCTTTTTAGCATCTGGATCGCCTGAATCGTGGCGTACGCGGGGGCCGCTGCGTAGATCGTGTGTCCGAAGTGGTGCACTGTTGTGAGTGCGATACCGTCGGCTCCGCGGCGTTTGAGTCCGGGCGTTGTTGGGGTAGGGGAGCGGGTCTTACTGGTCGGGCCGATGAATGTGACGGGGGCTGTGTCTGTAAGGTAGGGCAACCTGTAAAGGGTGAGAGCAGAGTAGCCGCTGGCGATGTGGGTCGGCCACTGTTGTGCGTAGTCGAGGATCATCTGTAGTGCCTCCGGTTGCGGTGTTTGTCTGTAATTCATATTTGTTTAGACGCATTGGATGGGCGCCTGGTTTCCTTGTTCTTCCACAATTTCTGTTTACAGTGCCAAAGGACGCAACCAATAAGCTCTAGCACTTTTGTGACCAGGTGTTATGGCGGTGTCTGTTTTGGGAATTGCGTCTCTTGGCACTGGGCAGATTTGGTGGGGAACTTTCTTGACCCACAAACCACACCCGCCACATGAGAAAACATTTAGAAAGTTGCGGAGGTTTAGGCAAAACGAATAATGGGGACTACCCTGGGAGTGTCATTGGCTTTTGCTGCAGAAAGGATTCGTTGTGGCGAAAAATCGCGGCCGGGCAGCAGATGAAGCTCGCCGGGCGGGTTCGCGTGTGCGGACCCGGTTTCGGAGGGGTGTGGTTGTTGCGGCGGCGGCGTTGATCGTGACGCCGTTGGTGCAGGTTGCAGGGCCAACAGAGCTGCAGGTGCAGGCAAATGCGCAGGCGCAGGGCCCGGCGCTGGCCGAGACGAATCCAATCAAATACAAGCTGTTGGAGGTCAGGCCCGGGAAGCTGGGCCGCAGTGAGCTGGAGTCGGGAGACCTGGCGACGATATCCAGGGTGGAGAAGCTTTATAAAAAGATTGATTTTTCAGGAGTGGCGTGGAGGCCTTCGCCCACCAGCGGCGCTGATGCTCCGCGTCGCTACCAGGTGAGCGTGTGGGCCCCGGAGACTGGGGTAATCGCCGGGGTTTATGACAGAGAGGTGCTGTCGGGGAAGGACTCCATTTATAAGTGGAATCCTCAGAAGTTTTTGGATGACCAGTCGAAGATCAACGAACTGGACTTCGACATTAAGTTCACGGATGGCTCGGTGCAGGAGCGCGCGGTGTTGCCGCTGCGTCTCTTGGGTCTCGACGGCCGCCTCGCCAACGATCCGGATGGGGATTTTGATGGCGATGGTGTGTCGAATGGCGAGGAGGCCAAGAAAGGCGCGAACCCGTTCGACGCCAGGGATAGGGGTGTCGCGAAGAATCCGTTGCCGAAGCTGCCGGAGACGACAACGCCGACGCCTACTTCAACTACGACGAGCGCAAAACCGCAGCCGCAGCCAAAGCCGTCGCCGTCGAGCATCACCTCGCAGCCGCAGCCGCAGCCGCAGCCGCAGCCGAGCAGCGCGCAGCAGACGAAGCCTTCGAGTGCGAAGCCGACGTCGACAAGTGTGAAGCCGACTACGACGACGCGGAAGCCATACATGGCTGAGCAGTACGACCCGTACCCGGGCGAGCTGTTGGTGCGGCTGAAGCCGGGCCAGGAGTTCCGAAGCGGGACGCCGTTCGGCAATGCTGAGGTGAAGGTGCGCTCGATTCGGTATAAGGGCGAGCAGAACGGCAGGAAGTCGCCGGCGCTGGACCACGCGCTTGTCGACGCCTCCGACGGCAACCGTTTCGTTGTGAAGGCGAAAGGCCTGGAGGCGTTCGCGGAGGCCTACGAGCAGGAGTTTGGGAACTCGAAGCCGGAGTTTGAGCGGGTTTCGAAGTGGTTCATGAACACGTTCATCACGCATGCGCGCGTGGAGGTGGACTACCCGGATAACTCGTCTGATGCGAAGGATTTCTTGATCGGGTTTGTTGGCGAGGACGAGCGTGTGTTCTCCATCCCAGCCGCGGACTTCGACGGCGATGGCGTGAGCAACGAGGACGAAGTGAGCTTGGGGACGAACCCCTTCTCACCGGACAGCACTCCTCATGAGAAGCCGAAGTTCGCGATTACCTCGAAGAGCGTAAAGCCTGGCGAGGTGTACGAGTTCGTGCCGTCGGCGAAGTTGGACCCGAATACCAAGTTCCTGGGTGCGGAGGGCTACCAGGTGTCGCTGACGCCGGATGGCAACGTGCGTGTTGTCGGCAGTAGTGACAAGTGGAATCACAAGTTCTCCTTCAAGGTGTGGGACCCGCTGTACGAAGAGCTGGCGACGCTTCACGTCGAGTCTGATTTCTCGGAGGATTGGACGCCGATCAACGTGAAGGCGGGGACGACGCTTGAGACGAACGTGATGAGCCCGGATGAAATCGCGAGCGGCATGGAGATCGTCTCGACGAAGGATGAACTGAAAGCCGGTGGGGTGCCGGATTGGGTCTCCATCGGTAGGGACGGCGAGGTGTTCTTGAAGCCGCCGCGCTCCGAGGGCGGATCGAAGGGTGAGCGCAGGTACTGGGTACGGCTCTCCACCGGCGAGCAGCGTGTAATTAAAGTCAACGTGCTCGACCCAACCCCGTACGCCGAAGAGTACAAGCTGCAGTACCCGGACGTGTTCGTCCGCCTGGGCGAAGAGACCCGCAGCCACGCGCCGCTGGCGACCCTGACGCAGGGCGCCGAGGTGTTCTTCAACCAGCCGATCCCGGAAGAGGCACAGGTCTCCTACTCGATCGAGGGCGAAACTGACGCGAGCGTCGTTGAGCGGGAGGGCACCGCCGAGGACGGCGAGCAGCCAGGCATGGTCACGTTCAAGGCCACAGGCGACGACCTGGAGGCCGGTGACGTCGTGCAAGTGATGGTAAAGGCCAGCTTTAGCGACGGCTCCACCCAGCACGTCCCCGTCTACTTCAACATCCTGCCGCGCCAGATCGCGGGCAGCTACAACCACGCCTATGAAACTGGCCGCGAGGTGCTGCCGGGGACGCCGATCGTCCTGCATAGGACGGATGTTCGCAACGTGCCGGAGGGCACCGACTTCGTGTTCTTCGAGGACGCCGAGGGCAACAAGAACCTCAATGGGTGGAAGGTGTCCGTGAATCGTGACACCGGCAACCTGGTCGTGCGTGCGCCGGAAAATGGTGCCCGGCCGCTGGACGCGGTGGTGACGGTGTCCTACCCGGACGGCAGTTCCACCGATGTGCCATTCCACGTCGGGGTGAAGCACAGCAAACCGGACGCGGAGGCATTTACGCCGAGGTACGCGCCGGAAACGCTGACCGGCGGCACCCGCACGTCCTACGAGATGTTGACCCCGGTGCCGGAAAACACCACGTTCTCGATTGAGGAGAACGCTGGGTTGGATGTGAGCGTCGATACGAAGACGGGCCGCATCACCGCCGTGCTACCGAAAGACGCGCCGGGCGGCGCCAAGTACAACGTGCGCGTGCGTGTGAAGTACCCCGATGGCTCCGAGGAGTTTATCGACGCCGAGCTGCGCAAGAAGGCTATCGCCGACGAAGAGCGCCCGCGCTGGAGCGACATCTACGTCAACGCCGGCGACTTGGCTTCCACGCCGCAGGGCCAGCGCGTCCCGCCTGAGACCACCTTTGGTATCGACGCCAGCTTCGCCGCCAAGGGGTGGCAGGTGCACGTCGATAAGTATTCGGGCAGGTTGCAGGTGCTGCCGGACGCGTCGGTGAAGCCGAAGTCGAAGGTTGAGGTGCCGGTTGTGGTGACCTACCAGGACGGCTCGCAGCGCACCGTGAAGGTGTCGGCGTACGTGCGTGAGCCGCGCCAGACCGCTGCGCCGACACCATCGATAAAGGCGCCCACGTCCACGTCGACCCCAACCCCGAGTACCCCGGCGCCAACGCCGGAGCCGGACCCAGCCCCCGAGACTGGGAGTTCGGCAGCGGGGTGGATTACTGTAATTCTCGGTGCACTTGGGTTCCTGGTAGGCGCCGGTTTGCTCGCGCTGCAGGAAGTCCCAGTTGTTCAGTCGAATCTCAGACACCTTATGCGTGACCTGGGCTTGAGGAGGTAAAAGGATGCGTTTTCACAAGACAGTGATTGCAGGTGCAGTGACGCTCGCGCTCGGCATGGGCGCAGTGTCGGCCGTGCCTGCGACGGCGTCCCCCGTCAATTCAGATGATGACGCCATCCAGACCCAGCTCCACATCCGGAAGAGCTACCACGAGGCAACCCTGACCTACGTGAACCCGAAGTCCGTTGCGGGCAAGTTGGAGAACCAGGTCGGTGTGATCGGCTGGGCCGATGGGCGCGTGGTGGCGCCGATCGCGAAGAGTACGACTGAGAGCTCCCCCGAGGACGGCGTCACGGTGCTGGAGCACACCGACCCGCGACGCGAAGTCACCATGAAGCGCACCTTTACCGTCAAAGGCGACGAGATCAACGTGGTCACCGAGCTGACCAACAACGCCGGAACCGCCCGTGAGCTGGCGATCCGCATGTACAACCACGCCAAGCCAATGAAGGGCACCATGACTGCCGCGCAGTTTGGGGACAGCCTGCGCGGGGAGGACAAGTCCGCCTACCGAGTCGACGCGAACTTCCCGGGTGCGACGGCACTTGCCACCGCTCAGGATCCGGCGACTCTCCCAGAGTGGAACGCGGGCTCTGACAACAAAAACATGGAACGTGGTGAAGTCCTCAGCGGCACCTGGGTCCAGACCGTCGAGCCTGGCGCGACGATGAAGGCCGAGATGACGGTCAAGATCGAAACGCAGCTGGGGGCGCTGGACTCGGATGGTGACGGCCTGCTAGACATCTGGGAAATGCAGGGTGCGAATGTAAATGGCGTCGATATGCCGTTGCACCGCTGGGGCGCCAACCCGTATGAGAAAGACATCTTCCTCCAGATGAACTGGATGAAGTCCGAATGGGAAACCGAGGGCTGCCAGGAAGCGGCGCGCTTCGCCGTCAACCCCGAAGGCTTCGCCCGCTACGACGCCTGCTCAAAGATGAACACGAACGTCTACCGCCCGTCCGGGCTCATCCTGGACCAGCTGGTGAAGAAGTTCGCCGCACACGGCTACAACCTGCACATCGACGCAGGTAAGGGTTACTCCAAGAACTTCGAAGCCCGCGACGACGAATACCGCGGCGGGCCGATCCTTGACTACAAGGACCACTACTTCAACTCGCCCGAAACGTCCGGCTCGGAGCTGATCACCACGTCGGTGGACCTGCTCAAAGAGCGCGAAGGCATCTTCCGCTCCGGTGTCATCGGCGACCTTATGGACGCCCCCTCCGCCAACGGCTCCATCAACTACGCCACCGGCCGCGCACTGATCGGCGGCACGAGCTTCTACGTGTCCAAGAACGCCCGCATGGGCGCCGAGGACAAAGTACGCAACACCATCATGCACGAGCTCGGTCACAACCTGGGCCTGAACCACAACGGCATGCTGTGGGTCGACGGCAAGCGCCAATCCGTCTACGAATGGACCAAGTACGGAGACTGGCTCAGCGATCGCCCATCCGCCATGAACTACGCCTACCAGTTCGTCACCTTCGACTACCAGGAGGAAGACAAGAGCGGCAACCAGGAGGCCCCGCACCCAGGCTGCGCCGGCGCCCCCGACTGCTACGTCGGCGAATGGTCAGTCCCGTCCGAGTGGAAGAACCTCAACGTCAAGGCCGGCGGCATCGGTGACGTCTCCGTCAAGCCCGCCGAGTCCGACTCCGAGTCGGACAAGGACGCCGAGAAGCGCCGCGGCATCGAACGCGACGCCCGCGAACTCGACGCCGCCGCTGCCCTCAAGAACGACGGCAAGGCCGACTTCTACATGGCCGACGAGAACAGCATCGCCACCGTGCGCACCGACAACAAGGTTGTGGGCACCATTGGCAACCGCGGCTACCACGACCATGAGTTCACCGTGCGCGCCTTCTACGGCAAGGAACTTTCCCGCATCGCCCCAGTCCAGACCATCAAGGTCAAGGGCATCGGCGACGCCAAGGAAGCCGGGCCGCAGTCCCGCAAGGAAATCCAGATCCCAATCCCGGACACGCAGCGCCTGTACGGCTCCTACGTGCCGGTCTACATCCAGATCGAAAACGAATCCGGCGAAATCGTCTTCAGCGAGCTTTTCGACATCAGCCTCCTCGACTACACCGAGGACGAGCTGCGCCAAGTCAGCACCCAGCTCGGTGACTCCGTGCTGGGCCAGCGGGCATCCGCACTGCTCTCCCAAGGCAAGCTCGGCGACTTCCAGAACACTAACCGCCGCAACCTCGCGGACACCAAGGAACTGAAGCAACCCAAGCGACCATCGACGCCGCCAACCACGTCGGCGAAGCCGTCGCCTTCAGCGGCCCCGAGCACCGCGGCGCCAGCTGACCCAACCACGCAGGACGCCAAGGCCACCGACGACAAGGGCGGCGTCGACGAGAAGACGCGCAACACGATCCTGATCGTTGTCGGCGTGCTGCTCGGCGTCCTGGGCCTGGGCGGCGCGGCCGCCGCCGTGATGGCGAACAAGTAGGTCGCTTATTCGCCCGGCGCACCAAATTCCTTGGTTTTGGCTAGGGTTCCGGCGTTTTCCCAGGTCGCTGGTCGGTCGTGAGGGAATTTGGTGCGCCTGGCTGTGGGGCAGTGCCAAAGGACGCAACCAGTTTTCCGTGACCTGGGCTTTTGCCGGGTTTTTCGGATGTGGTTGCGCCCTTTGGCACTGCCAGTGAACTACTGCAGCGCTGAGGTCAGCTTCATCACGTTGTCGATGTAGCGGCGGTACCACGGCCGCGTGTTCCAGCGCTCCAGCGTCAGCTCGCGGGTCACCGACAAGTACGTGTCGGCGAGTTGATTGAGGTTGCGGAGGAGGGGGCCGTCGCAAATTAAGAGTGAGCTTTCGTAGTTGAGTGAGAAACTACGAATGTCCATGTTGGAGGAGCCAAGCACGCCGACGGCGGCGCCGGGCTCCTTCGAGGCGGGGTCGACGAGCAGGAACTTGGTGTGCAGGACGTAGGGGGCGGGGAACTCCCAGATGCGCACCCCGGCCTCGAGGAGCTGTTGGTAGTAGGAGGACTGGGCGTGCTGCACCATGAACTGGTCCGCCTTCTGACCAACGAGCAGGTCCACGCGCACGCCGCGGTAGCAGGCGGTGGTGATGGCCTCCAGCAGTGAGTCCTCGGGCACGAAATAGGGGGAGCAGAGCACGAGGTGTTCTTTGGCGTGGTGGATGAGGGTGTTAAACATCCGCAGGTTTGGTTCGGCCTGGTAGCCGGGCCCTGAGGGGATGAGCTGGACCAGGTGCGCGTCTGCGGGGGCGCCGAGGTCCAAGGGGGCGGTGAGCTCGATGGGTTCGCCGGATTCGGAGTACCAGTCCACGGCGAACAGCGCCTCGATGGAAGTGACGATTGGCCCTTGGAGTTCCACGAAGGCGTCGACCCATTGGCGTCCGGCAGCGCGGTGTTGGCGGGTGAGGTAGGTGCGGTCGATGAGGTTCATGGAGCCCATCATGGCGGTGTGGCCGTCGATAATGATGAGTTTGCGGTGGTTGCGCAGGTCGGGGCGGCGGAAGCGGCCCTTGAGCAGGCTCAGCGGCAACATGAGGTGCCAGTGGATGCCGGCCTTCGTCAGGCGGCGTTTGAGCGCGCGGAAGCCGGGGTATTTCATGGAGCCGATGTGGTCGAACAGGAGGCGGACGTGGACGCCGCGGTCCACAGCACGCTCGAGAGCCTCGAAGACGACGGCGGTGGTGTTGTCCCAGGCCACCGCGTAAATCTCGATGTCGACGTACTCTTCTGCCTTATCGACGAGCTCCGCAATCCGCACCAGCGTTTTCTCGTAGTCCGCCCACATCGCCACCGCGTCCCCATGCACTGCCGGGAACCCGGTGAGTGTGCGGTTCAGCGTAATCATCGAGGTCACTTCCGGGTTCGCCTGCTCCCCGGCGGGGATGTCGGGGATGTCGGAGTAGACGTCGTTGAGGACGGCGTTCGCTTCCTTCTGGATGCGGTGGCGCCGCTGCGAGACGTACTTGGACCCCATCAGCAGGTACAGCGGCAGGCCCACGAACGGGAGCAGCAGAATGAGCAGCAGCCAGGCGTTCGCGCTTGACGGCTTGCGGTTCGACGGCACCACGCCAATCATGACGAACTTGATGGCGTAGTCGATGCCCATGGCGATGAGCTGCCACAGGGAGAGGCCACTGAACAGGGACAACATGGCTACCGCACCTGGTCGAGTGCGATGTCGGCGGTGTCGTAATCAGCGATGACGGGCGCGTGATCCGATGCGCCCTTGCCGTCGCGCTCCGCCACGTCCACCCAAGCCTGTTGCAGGCGGCGGGCGAGAGGGGGCGTCGCTAAGTGGAAGTCGATGAGCATGCCTTCGTTCTTGGGGAAGCGCATGGACTTGTAGTCCCAGAACGAGTACGGGTCCGCGTGGCGGATCTCCTCCAAGCCGGACTCCAGCAGCATCTGGAACGCGGCGCGCTCCGGCTCCGTGACGTGCGTCTTGCCCTCGAACCAGGCGATGTCCCACACGTTCTCGTCGCGCGGCGCAATGTTGAAATCGCCCGTGAACAGCTGCAACGCCTGCGGGTCCACGGTCTCGCGCAGGGAGTAGAGGAACTCGAGTTTGTAGTCGTAGTGCGGGTCGCCGATCTCGCGCCCGTTCGGCACGTACAAACTCCAGATATCGACGCCCCCACAGCTCGCCCCAACCGCCCGGGCCTCCACAACCGGATCGCCCTTCTTCGCAAACGCTGGCTGGCGCTCAAAGTGCGTCCGCACGTTCTCCAGCCCCACCCGCGACGCGATGGCCACGCCATTCCACTGGTTGTAGCCCACGTGCGCGACCTCGTAACCCGCCGCCTCGAACGTGGAGTAGGGGAACGTGGCGTCCTTCGTCTTCGTTTCCTGCATGGCCAACACGTCGACGTCGTTGCGGTCGAGAAAAGCGGCGATCCTCTCCGCCCGCGTACGTACAGAGTTCACGTTCCAAGTGGCGATGCGCATGCCAATACCCTAGCGCAGACGCAGGACACGCCGCCGATGGTGGTCATCGCCCACGATCTCCTCCGGGCCGACCTCCCACAGCTCCGGGTGCCGCGCCGCGTGCTTCTCCGCCGCCTTGCCGATGCGCTCCGGCACCAACAGGCGCACGGGGAGAAAGTGGGCGTCGTAAAACTCCTTGAGCTCGGTGAGTGGCAGCGGAGCGAGTGCCGCCGACGGGCCCAACGGCACCGCCGTATTATCCTGCGGGTTCGCGGCGCCCGCGCGGGCCAGCCACCCCTCGACCCACTCCTGCACCGGCGCCGGGTTCGCCTCCGCGAGCTCCACCTCTTTTCGACGAATCTCCGAATTCCGAACCGTCCTCGGCGCCAGCGAACGCACCGCCACCGGCTCCGCGATGGTCACCTCGCGCCCATCGCGGCGGCACACCCGCAGCGGGTCCAACCCCACGACCTCCCCGAGCGCCTCATTGACCCCGGCCTCCGTGCGGTAGCGGACCGTCACCCGGCCCCCGACAGTGGGTGCTTCCTGGCGGAACATCTTGCTTTTAGTGCCTTAGTGCCCGAACGGGTCTTCATCCGTGCCCGGCAGCCACGTATTGCCCGGCTCCGTCCACCCGTTCGCCTTAATCGCGCGCTTCGCTTCCCGCTTGTAGCGGCCGGTCAGCACGTCCGTGTACACGAAGCCGTCCAAGTGGCCGACCTCATGCTGCAAGCAACGTGCGAAGAACCCAGTGCCCTCGATCTCGATCTCGTTGCCGTGCTCATCCAGGCCCGTCACCTTCGCCCAATCCGCGCGGCCGGTAGGGAAGCCCTCGCCGGGAACGGACAGGCAACCTTCGTCGTCCTCGCCGTCGTCGCGAGGCATGGTCTTCGGGATCTCGCTGGTCTCCAGCACCGGATTGATCACGGTGCCGCGGCGCATCGTGTCGCCGTCAGGGCAGTGGTACACGAACAGGCGCAGCGGCACACCAATCTGGTTCGCGGCCAGGCCCACGCCGTTCGCGGCATCCATGGTTTCGTGCATGTCTGCAATGAGTTCCTGCAGCTCCTCGACCGGCTGTTCCACCGGCTTCGTCGGGTTGTGCAGGACAGGGTCGCCATAAATAACGATCGGTCGAATGGTCATGGCTACCATAATAGGCATGCCTGAGCAGCTTTCAGATTCGGACCGCGCCATCCTCACCTTCGAGGCCCACGCCCCGCGCGCCATCGGCGCCAAAGAGGAAGCCATCACCACGCAGCTCGGGCTTACACCGGTTCGCTACTATCAAAAACTCAACCTCCTTCTCGACGACCCCTCCGCCCTCTCCGAATTCCCCCAACTCGTACGCCGCCTACAACGCCTCCGCGACCGGTGAGCGGTTCAGGGATCCATTTCGCGTTTCCCCAGCTCGCGTCGTCTGTCCCTACAGGAACTTGGTGCACACCTGGCCGCTCCTCGCCCCAAACTGCTCGTAGCGTGCGCTTAGAAGCGTGCGATGCAGGTCGCGCATTTTCACCCAGCCCGGCCGATTTCCGACGACCAGCATCGCACTCCTTGAACACCTCGACCGGAATGTACTGGCGGTTGGCGAAACCAAGCACGTGGTGCGCGTGGGAAGATGTAAACGTCTGCAAAAACGTTTAGAGTGGCGCATGTGACTAATGTGAATCCTGAGAACGAGTACCAGGGCGCCCACCGCCGCGCCGAAGACCCCGCAGAGGATGACTACGGCCAAGAGTACGAAGCGGCGCCGGCGGCGGCGTTCCCGAAGCGGGGCGTCGCGATGATCTTGCTGGCCGTCGCCGCCCTTCTGCTGCTGTGGGGCATTTACGCCATGAACAAGGGCGACGGTCAGGATGCGGCCGCGCCGGGCACCACCGAAGCCACGACCGCCCAAGCTACCCAAGCCACCCAGGCAACGACCGCGATCTCGGCGCCGGCGAACCCGTCGGAGCAGGCGCAACCAAGCGAGAAGGCCACCGAGCAGGAAAAACCAGCCGAAGAAACCAAGCCCACCGAAAAGCCAGCCGAGCAGGAACAACCAGCTCCTGCCCCCGCCGGTCTGGCTCGCGAGCAGGCGCAGGTGTACGTCTACAACAACTCCGGCATCCCGGATCTGGCGAACCGCACCGCCGGTGACCTCGCCGCCCAGTACAACGTGGCGAACCGCTCCAACGATGCCGCCGCGATGAACATGCCGGAGCAGACCTACGGCGCGTTCCCGCAGACGTTCGTGTTCTTCAACCCGAACACCCCGGGCGCGGACGCCATCGCCGCAGAGTTGGCGCAGCGCATCGGAGGTACGCCTCGGGCGACGACGGATGTGCCGGCGAATACGAGTTTGCCGCGAGAGGCCGTCGAGAAGCCGGAGGCGATCACTGTCGTCCTCGCGGGAGAATAAAACCCCCGCGCGGCCCGCGCGCGACGTTTAGACTGGCTACTTATGGATCCATACCGCGAGTTCGCCCGTTCCCCCGAGCCGACACTGGGAGTGGAGTGGGAGATCTGCGTCGTTGATAGGGAGACGCGGGACCTGGTACCCCGCGCCCCCGAAATTATCGACGCCATCTCCGCCACCAACCCCAACGTCCACCTCGAGCGGGAGTTCCTCCAAAACACGGTCGAGCTGGTGACGCCGGTATGTAAGAACACGAAAGAGGCCGTCGACAAGCTGGCGGAGAGCTTGGCCGTCGTGCGCGCTGAAGCTGACGCCCGCGACCTCGACCTGTGGGCCAGCGGCGGCCACCCATTTTCCGACTTCCGCGAGCAAACCCTCAGCCCCAAAATTTCCTACAAGGAAATGATCAACCGTACTCAGTACTGGGGTCAGCAAATGCTGCTGTGGGGAATTCACTGCCACGTCGGCATCAGTCACGAAGACCGCGTCTGGCCAATCATCAACGCGGTGATGACGCACTACCCGCACCTGCTCGCCATCTCCGCATCCAGCCCAGGCTGGGACGGGCTGGACACCGGGTACGCCTCCAACCGCACCATGCTCTACCAGCAGCTTCCCACCGCCGGCATGCCGTATCAGTTCCAAAGCTGGGCCGAATGGGTCCAATTCATGGACGACCAGCGCACCTCTGGCGTGATCAACCACACCGGCTCCATGCACTTCGACGTCCGCCCCGCCGCCAAGTGGGGCACCATCGAAGTCCGCATCAGCGACGCCACCTCCAACCTGCGCGAACTCGCCGCGGTCGTCGCGCTCACGCACTGCTTGGTCGTCTACTACGACCAGCTTCTCGACGCCGGCGAAGCCCTCCCAACGCTCCAGCCCTGGCACGTCGCCGAAAACAAGTGGCGCGGGGCCCGCTACGGCCTCGACGCCCTAGTAATCACCAGCCGCGACACCGACGAACGCTGGCTCCGCGACGAACTCGTTACGTTGGTGGACACCCTGCAGCCTGTGGCTGCGCAGCTTGGGTGCACGCGCGAGCTGAACCTGGTGCTGGAGATCATGCAACGCGGCGCCGGCTACCAGCGGCAACGCCGCATCTACGAGATGACCGGCTCCTGGCACGACGTCGTCGCCGCGACCTGCGCGGAGATGCAGGAGATGACCTGGGAGTAGGCCCTTCCTAGCTGCCGCGCACCAAATTCCCACGTGGGGGTGCGCGCGACCTGGGCTTTTGTGTGCGCGCCCAGCCCGAATACAGGAATTTGGTGTGCGTGCCAGCTGGGGTGACACCAAAATCCTGGATTTCTGCAGAGCAGGCTGGAATAAGCCCAGGTGGTTGGAAGCTCGTGAGGGAATGTGGTGCACTACCCATCGCCCGAGTGCCAAAGGACGCAAGCCCTTTTCGCGACCTGGGCTTTTACCCCTTCCCCCAACAAGAACTGCGTCTTTTGTCACTCGAGCCGGTTGGGGTGACACCACATTCCCACCCACGCACTCAGCGACCTGGGGAAACGTCGAGGCGGCCTAGGGAAATCCAGGAATGTGGTGCGCGTAGGGGCTGGTTGATGCTTGATGGGGTAGGGTTGGCGTCGATAAGTGTTGAGAGGGGAACAGCATGGCAAACGTGAATGATGTGGCGAGATACATTTTGGAGCGTCAGGGGGAAAGCCTGAGTACCATGAAGCTGCAAAAACTCGTTTACTACGCACAGGCTTGGAGCTTGGTCTGGGACGAGAAGCCGCTGTTTAACTCCCGTTTCGAGGCCTGGGCGAACGGCCCAGTGTGCCGTGAACTATACAACCAACACCGTGGGCACTTCACCGCAACTCGCGAAATGTTTCCCGGCGATGCTCACCGGCTCACAAACGATGAGCGGGAGACGATCGACACTGTGCTCGACGCATACGGACATCTCACTGGCCAACAGTTGAGCGACCTCGCGCATGGCGAGCGGCCGTGGCGGGAAGCCCGTGAAGGCGTTGCAGTGGGGGCACCTTCCACACATGAGGTGAGTCAGGAAGTCATGCAGGATTTCTACAGTTCGATGCAGTCGGCGTCTGCGGTCTAGTTCGCGTGGGTGGGGGGAAAGCGTAGTCGGAAGAAGCTTGCGCGTCAGCAAAACAACTTCGGGGGTAAGCGTGTTCCGCACTTGTCGCCGGTGGCAAGCGATAAAAGTGTGCCCGGTGAGGCGACACAAAGTGCCTGGCGGGAAATGCCTGTTCGGTGGACAGTCGCTGAATTGGACATCCCTCCCAGTGAAATCTGGTGCCGATGGTCGCTGGAGGCCAAAGAGACGAAAGAGCTCTTGACATTTTTGGAGAGCGTTTCACGGAAGACATGGAAAGAGTGCCTTGCTGAGACCGTCATGTCCGGCCGGAAGAAACGACCCCGAAACCATGACCAACACGTTTCGACCCTAAGTGTCGACGCCCAAAAGCGCATCCAAGCGCTGCCCTCTGCGGAGGAGCGCGTGTTTCGATTCCGCCTATCTGGCGAGACCCGATTATGGGGCTTCCGATCCGGTGACCTATTCCGGGTATTGTGGTACGACCCTCACCATGCCGTTTGCCCTGTAGAGAAGCAAAGTACCTAGTGGGTCTGGACCTTGAGCACCACATTCCCACGAGGGGTGCGCGCGACCAGGGGAAACACCTTGGGGCGTTCGCGGAATCCAGGAATGTGGTGCGCGCGACTCGCGCGGGAGCGCCAAAAACCTACTTCTTGGTGGGGTCGACGCGCTTGGGGTGGTAGGCGGCGGGGCGGTCGTTGCGGCTGAGGGAGTCGGGGTTGCCGTAGAGGCCTTCGCGGCGGGCGACGCGGCCGAGGCGCTGCGCGGTGACGGGGTTGGTCATCAGGGCGAAGATGAGCAGGATGAGGATGACACCGATGTCGTGAAGTTCGTGGGTGCCGACAGCCTCGCCGGTGCCGGTGGCCCCTCCGGCCTGCCCATTCGAGAGTCGAATAATCGTGCCGATGATCATGAGGACCAGCCCCGTGGTTTGGGGCTTCGTGATGGCGTGGATGCGCGTCATAGTGGACTGGAAGCGCGCGGTGCCGATGGCGGCGGAGAACACCATGAATGCGCCGGGGAGGATGAAGACGAGGGAGGCGGCGTCGAGGAAGAATGCGAGTGTCATTGGTGGGTCCTTCCTAGGAGTTGTCGCGTTTGCGGAAGCGGGCGACGGACAGGGAGGCGATGAAGCCGAGGAGCGCGATCACCATCATGACGTTGACGACGGTGGTGTCGAGCGTCCAGCAGATGTAGAGGGCGAGGACGCATTGCAGTGATGCGGTGATGGCGTCGTTGCCGAGGACGCGGTCCATGGAGTCGGGGCCGACGATGACTCGCCAGGCCAGCACGAGGAAGCCGATGGCGAGGAAGATGCCGGCGACGATGAGGAATGCGTTGTATACCTGGGGGTTCATGGGCTATCGCCTGCTTTCGAAGATGTCGATCATTTGGCGCTCGAGTTTGGCTACGTTGGCGATTTCGCGGTCGATGTCGGTTTGGTTGTCGGCGTGGAGGACGTGGATGGTCCATTCGCGGTTGGCGATGTCGATGTCGGTGACACTGCCGCCGGGTTGCAGGTTGTAGGCGCAGGTGGCGAGGTAGAGGACCAGGTCGTCGGAGACGCGCATGGGCACGCGGAGGATGGCATTTTTGGGCGGGGCGGCGGGCCGCAGCGCGAGCCAGGAGACCTTGGCGGAGGCGACGATGAGGTCGGCGAACCACTGCAGCACGAACAGCAGCAGTTTGCCCCAGTGGATTTTGTTGCCGCTACGGGGGATGTTCGGCAGCGGCAGCACGAGCACGATCAGGACGCCGAGCGCCAGCCCGGCGGCGACGTTGCCCCAGGTGAGGTCGCCTTGCATGAGGACCCACATGAATGCGAGCCAGAGGACGAAGGCGCCGCGGAAGCGGTTTCGGATGCCGGTGAGGAGGTGGTTCATCGGTGTGCTCCTGTCGGTTCGGCGGTTGCGCTGGCGGGGAGGGGGACTCGTTCTGTCGTGACGACGTCCTCTCCGTCAGCGGAGCGCGCTGATTTGCGGGCGAGCGCGTCTTTGCCGCCGCCGGAGTCGGTGGGTTGGCGGAAGGCGTCGAGGTCCCGGGTTGGGTTGGTGGGGTCGCCGGAGAGGACGGCGTGTTGGTAGATGCGTTGGTCGCTGGAGGATTCGGCGGCGCGGTCGGTGATGGCGGAGATCGGGCCGGCGAGGAACGTGATGGACACGGAGGTCGCTACGAGGAGCGCGGTGGACAGCAGCATGCCGACGGGGATGCGGCCGACGTCGGCGCGGTCGTCGACGGCGATGGTGTCGTGGCGCTCGGTAAGCGATGAGGGTCGCGCCATGGCGACGGATTCGGGGGCGTCGGCGCGGTCGCGGAGGAAGCCCTTGGACCAGACGAGGATCATGGCGTAGAGCGTCAATAAGGAGGTGACGACGGCCCCTGCGATGAGCACCCAGGCGAGCCAGGAGCCCTCGGCGGCGCCGGCCTGGATGAGCATGATCTTGCCGAGGAACCCGGAGAACGGCGGGATGCCGCCCAGGTTGAGCGCCGGGATGAAGTAGAGCAGAGCGATGAGCGGCGCGGTGTAGAGCAGGGAGCCGAGGCGGCGCAGCTGCGCGGACCCGGCCTGGCGCTCGATCAGGCCGACGACCAGGAAGAGCGAGGTCTGCACCAGGATGTGGTGGACGGCGTAGAAGATCGCGCCCGACAGGCCGGCGACGGTGCCGAGTGCGATGCCGAAGATCATGTAGCCGATGTGGCTGACCAGAGTGAAGGAGAGGAGACGCTTGATGTCGTTCTGCGCGAGTGCTCCCATCACTCCGATGACCATGGTCAGTAGTGCGACCCACATCAGGAGGGTGTCGAGGGAGCCGTCGATAAATATGGTGGTGCGGACGCGAATGATGGCGTAGACGCCCACCTTGGTGAGCAACCCGGCGAACACCGCGGTGACCAGTGAGGCGGCGGTGGGGTAGGAGTCGGGGAGCCAGGCGTCGAGCGGGAAGACGGCGGCTTTGATGCCGAATGCGACGAGCAGCGTGGCGAAGATCGCGGCGCGCGTGCCGTCCGGGACCTCGGCCATGCGCTGGCCGACCTGCGCCATGCTCACCGTGCCGGTGGAGGAGTAGATCAGCGCGAGCGCGAACAGGAACACCATCGAGGACGCCATGGAGACCATCACGTAGCCGATGCCGGCGCGCACACGCCCCGGCGAGGCGCCGAGAGTGAGCAGCACGTACGAGGCCACGAGGAAGACCTCGAAGCCGACGTACAGGTTGAACAGGTCGCCGGCGAGGAAGGACAGGTTCACGCCCATGCACAGCAGCATGTAGACGGGGAGGAAGACGGCGACTGGGTCGTCCTCGTCGCCGTCGCGAAGCCCTTGGGAGATGCCGTACCACATCACGGCGAACAGCACGATGGAGGAGACGAACACCATGATGGTGGACAGCCTGTCCGCCACCAGCGTGATACCGATGGGTGCTTCCCAGCCACCCATCTGGACGGTCTGGATGCCGTGGACGTCCGCGATGATGATCATCGCACCCGAGATGACGGCCAGCGCGAACAGAGTCGTCAGCGCGATGGTGCGCTGCAGGGTGACGGCGCGTCCGGTGACCAGGATCAGCGCCGCCGCCAGCGCTGGCAGCAGCAGCGGCATGACGGTGAGGATCGGCATGGCGGGCAGTGCCCAATTGGCGAACTCGAAGAGATTATTCGTCATCGTCGGCCTCCTTGACAGGGTCTTCGAAGGAGCGGGGGCCGAAGGCGTCGCCCTCGGAGCTCATGCGTCCGGTCTCTGGGTCGTCGGAGGCGTCGTGGTCGGGGGCCGCCGCCGCGGTCTTGGGGCGGGCGGCGATTGCGCGGTCTTCCTCGTCGCGTTCGATGATGTCGTCGGTGCGGTAGCGGTACTGGCGGTAGGCCAGGGCCAGCATGAACGCGACCATCGCCATCGAAATGACGATCGCGGTGAGGATCATCGCCTGCGCGAGCGGGTCGGCGGTGCGTTCGCCGAACAGGGTGGACATGCGCCCAATGATCGGCGGGGAGCCTGCCTGCCCGCCAGACTGCAGCAGCAGCAGGTTCGCGCCGTTACCGAGCAGCAGCACGCCCATGATCATGCGTGTCAGCGCCCTATCGAGCATCAGGTACACACCGGTGGCCACGAGCACACCCGACCCGATGAGCAGGAACAGGTTCGCTTCCATTACTCGCTCCTTTCGCGGCCACGCGCGGTGGTGTGCACCGGCGCCCCAATTGTCGACGCCCTGCCGCGCCCCGCCGTCGCGTCACCGTCACCAGTGACCACTTCTCGACGGCTCTCTCGCTCCAACCGTTTCGCCGCCTGCTCAGCGCGGCGTCGTTTATTCTTCTCCTGCAGCTCGCGAGCGCGCTGGCGAGCGTACTGCTTGCGGTTGTCTTCCTCTTGGTCGAGGTAGCCGCCCATGGACGTCAGGATGTGCAGCGTCAGGCCGACCACGATGAAGTACACGCCGGCGTCGAACACGAGCGCCGAGGTGACGTCAAACGCGCCGATCAGCGGCAGCGTGACCGTGGTGTAGCCCGAGGTGAGCGGCGGGTTGCCGAAGAACATCGGGGTCACCGCCGCGGCGAAGGAGAACAACATGCCGATACCCAGCACCTTCGCCGGGTCGACGGGCAGCGCCTCCTCGATTTCCTGGCGCCCGCCTGCGAGGTAGCGCAGCGTGAACGCCAACGCCGCCACCAGGCCGCCGGCGAAGCCGCCGCCGGGCGCGTTGTGGCCGCCGAAGAAGAAGTACAAGGACAGCAGGATCATCGACGGGAACAGAATTCGCGTCGCGACGTCCACCATCAGCGAACGGTTCTGCGCCGTCTCCGAGTCCACGCCGCTGGCCAACCAGCGCGCCTTCGTGGTGGACAGCGTCGGGCGCCTTGAGGAGCGCCCGAACTTGCCGGTGCCGAAGATCAGGCTGGCCACGCCCGTTGCCGCGATCACCAGCACGATGATCTCGCCGAACGTATCGGCCGCGCGCAGGTCCACGAGCAGCACGTTCACCGTGTTGCGTCCGTGGCCGATGTCGTGCGCCAGCTCCGGCATGAACACCGAGATCGGGTCGGCGGTGCGCGCGCTCATCGCGAACATGGCCACCACCACAACCGAGACGCCCGTCAGAATCGAAAGCCAGGCGCGGGCCCGGTTGTCCTCGTTGCGTGGCTCGACCTCCGTCGGCATCTTGCGGAGGATCAGCATGAACACCACCATCACGATGGTCTCCACGAGCGCCTGCGTCAGCGCCAGATCCGGCGCGCCGTGCAGGGCGAAGATCGTCGCCATGGCGTAGCCGGTCAGCCCCACCATCACCACGGCGGACAGGCGGTTGCGTTGGACCGTCGCAAAGACTGCCATGCAGACCATGATGAACACCACCAGTCCCTGCCATGGCGAATCCCACAACAGCATCCGAATATCGTTCGAGCGACCCAGCACCAGCGCAGCCAGCGGCACCACGGCCAGCACCGCGAAAATCACGCCGAGGTTGATCACCAGGGAACCGCGCTGCGTCGACGCCGTCAAGCGCAGCGACGCCGTGCGCAGCTGTGCGAGCAGCGCGTCCCACAGGTCGTCGCCATCGCCGAGCGCCGGCTTGCCCGTCTGCAGCGGCTTCAGCAACGCACGCTGCCAGAACATGACGACGCCACCCAGCACAATCACGGCCGTCAGCACCAGCGGGATCGTGATCCCGTGCCACAGCGCCAACTCCTCTTGCTCACCGCCGGGGAAGCGCACGTCCAGGTACTCGTTGAACGCCGTCGACAGCAGCACCGGGAAGATACCGCACACCACCGTCAACGTGGTCAGCACCGTCGGCGAAATCCACAGGGTCGGGCCAATCGGGTGCATGTCGCGCACCGCCTCCGACTCGCCGTTGTTGTGTGCTGGCTTCGTCGCAAAGGCGGACCACCAGAAGTACAGCGAGTAGGCCATCGTCAGGATGGAACCCGCGACGATCGCCACCAACGTCATGTAGCCCGGCATGCCGTGCAGCATCTTCTCGTTGAGAACCGCTTCCAGCGCCGATTCCTTCGCCACAAAGCCGAAGAACGGCGGAATACCCGCCATCGACGCTGCCGACACCGCCGCCAGAAACGCCACGAACGGCTCCCGCTTCGCCAACCCCGACAGCTCGTGGATGTCGCGGGTGCCCGTCGTGTGGTCAATCGCGCCGACAATCATGAACAGCGTCGCCTTAAACATCGAGTGCCCGAACGTAATCGCCAGGCCAGCCATCGTCGCCTCACGCGACCCAATGCCGATCACCGTCGTGATAAAGCCCAGCTGAGACACCGTGCCGTACGCCAAAATCAGCTTCAGGTCACGCTGCTTCAGCGCCAACCAGCCACCCAGAATCATGGTGAACACGCCCGTCGACAGCACCACCAGGTGCCACGTGCTCACCACCGCCATATCCGGAGCCAGGCGCGCCACCAGGTAAATGCCGGCCTTCACCATCGCCGCCGAGTGCAAATACGCCGACACCGGCGTCGGCGCCGCCATCGCCCCCGGCAACCAAATATGCCACGGGGCCTGCGCCGACTTCGTCATCGCTCCCAACATAATCAGCACAATCGCCGTCGAGATCGCAGGCGTGTTCTCAATATTCGCGAACTGCGACACCTCGCTGAGCCGCCAAATCCCCGTCTTGTAGCCCAGCAAGTTAATACCGACGAGCATCGCCAGCCCGCCGAACGTCGTAATCATCAGCGCCTGGATCGCCGCCCTGCGCGACGACGCCCGCTCACCGTAGTAGCTGACCAGCATGTACGAGAGTATCGACGTCAACTCCCAAAACACGTACATCAGCAAGAAACTGTCCGAAATCACCAACCCGTACATCACGGAGGCGAACATGGTCAGCTCCCCACCAAACTTCGCCAACCTGCGCGGATTCGAATCGAAATAGCCCCAGCAGTACAACAACACCAAGGAGCCGACGCCCAAAATAATCAAACTGAACAAGCCCGCCAGGGCGTCCAACCTGAAATCCAGGTTCAACTCCGCCGACGGCATCCACGGAATCCGCGAAACGATCTCCCCACCATCCACAAAGACACCCTTTGCGAACAGGTACACCATCCACGCGAACCCGCCCAGCGGCACCAACGCAACCAGCGCAAACGCCGACCTACCGATCGTACGGATCAACAACGGCGCCGCCGCCGTCGCGACGAACAGCGCGACAAGTAGCGTCAACACAACCCGGGCCTCCTTGTTCAGCTTCCTTAGCTTCTTCAGCTTCGGCGCGCCACAGCAACGCAGCTGCCCACCATGCACCGTCGAAACTAGAAACAAGGCGCGTCATGATCAGTGGCGCGACCAACAAAAATTCACTGTACTCACAGCCCCGACATTTTGCGAACGGTTTTCGCCCTGGTTGGCCTGCCTGTCTGGCCCCCTCGTGCGCCTGCGCCTCGCGCCCGCGCCCCCTTCGAAAAAGTTCCCACGATTGGGAACCATTTTGCGTTTCGGGCCGATTCCCGTCGACCATCGGTTGCGTTTCTGCAGGTCGCGACGCCTGTCCACAAAGAAAGTTCCCGGGTTCACGTGATCGCGGGAACTTTTCCGAGGTGACGGGTTCGCGCGCCGTGGCTTTCACGTGATCTTGTTCGTGTCGAGGTGTTAAAGGAGTGCGACGCTGGTCGCCGAAAACCGTCTCTGGCCGGTGGAAATGCGCGAGCTGCATCGCACGCTTCTAAGCGCACGCTTTTAACCTTGGAGGCGGCAAACGGGGAGGGTCGACCGGCAAATAGAAGTTCGAAAACCCCCAAATCTGCAAAGTGTAGTAGGTGGATTGTAGTAATCCTCGAAAAGGGGAGCGCGGACATTTCGTTGGAGTGTTGAGGGCTGGAAGGTATTCCGATGCCCGCAAAGTTCCCCGACACCGTCC
>NZ_JASPBG010000014.1:0-51253 GCF_030228125.1 Corynebacterium sp. UMB10119B | reverse complement strand
ACGAGCACTTTCCCGCCGTAGGCCCAGGCAGGGCCGGGAATCCATATGCAAAAAGCACACATTTTGTCGCTTAACCCGTACACACCAGCTTGGATGGCGGGCTTCTCCGCGCCCCGTCAGAATAGTTCCCCGAGATTCGCGGTCGCCGGAACTATTTTAGGCGACCATTCCGACGACCTGGGGAAACACCGCAGTTGAGCGCCGAAAACCGGGGCTGAGGCCAAAGTAGTTCCCGAGCCCGGGAACTATCTCGGACGTGCACAGACAATCGACCACGTGCGTATTGTCAGGCGTAGACCGAGCACAGACCGAGCAGATTACGGCGCAGAAAGGGGACTAGCGTGACGGATTGCTAGGGTGATCCATGTGTTGCATGCATTTATTGATGAATCCGAGCACAAGGATAAATACTTCACCCTCACCGTCTTGATCGTGGAGGACGAAAACCTTTTACGCCTTGAGCAAGAATTGGATGCCTTGCTTGCGGACTATGCCGAGACCACCGGCTGCGTCAATATCGATGCTGAGTTGCATGGATACGACATGATGCAGCAAAAACGAGATTGGGATGGGGTTCCAATCAGAATCGCGAGATCGATTTATCTACGCGCTCTTGGGACAATAAACATGCTTGCATCTGCCATGTTCGTGGAGACCATTGACCGACATGAGCAAGCAAAGAAATATCGAAATGCTTACAATCCACGAACGGTAGCAATCGGCTACATATTGGAGCGCGTGAATGAGTATGCCTCAAAAAGAAACGAGATTGCGAAGTGTTACCTCGATGACCACTACACCGCTCCGGAAGGGCGTAAAGAATTCATCGAGTATAAAGCCAAGGGGACATTCGGCTACCGAAGCTCCAAACTTGCCAATATAGAAGAAATGGAATTCTATGACTCACGGTCGGAGCGGGGGTTACAAGCCGCTGACCTCTGCTGTTATGTTTATCAGCGGCGTCTCAACGTGAAAGTCGGTAACCCAAAAATGCTCGCAACCCAAGAAAAGATGTGGGGGGCGATTGAAAACATTGTTAAAAGCGGTAGGCAACGAATTTGGCCGTAGACGCACAAAAACCCCGCACGGCGGGGTTTCTGGCAATGTGGAGTTGCGCACGGCGCGCAATCTCTACAATCAAAATGCTAGCTAGTCGGTGATGGAAAAACAAGATTCAGCGCGGTAAAAGCACGCAAGATGTAAAAAACTGCCGGGTGTCTCGTAGAGCGGCGTTCAGCCTGCTAGCGCATTATGGGGTGGGGAGATTCAGCGAGCAGACGCTGGGGTGGGCATGCCTGTCGGTTCAGGACGAAACGGAGATCAACAAATGGGCACGTCGAAAGGGATCGTACAGGTTCCATGGCGAGCTGTGGCAATGAAGTAGCAGCTTCACGACGTCCCCGGTGAAAACTTAACTTCACTTATATTCATAAGGCGTAGGACGCAGGCAGCGCTTCACGATGCATCGCAGGGCCCGCCCCACTTATCGACGCCCACTTCGCCACACTCCCCGTTCCCACCACTACAGACGCGTGTTTGGCGAGCCAAACAAAACTCACCCCCGCCCGTGCAAAAACGCGAATACTCAGGGTGTTTTCCGGTCTCATGGGCGTTCGCGGTGGGGGTGCTGTGAACTCTATATCGACATGCGTTATACCAATTTACTAGAATAGACGCTTATCTGCTGCTTGAAATACCATGTCAGTGGCACTTTTACACCAAATTCAGGAACCTGGTTGTTTTTATCAGTTTCTTCTGAAGTATTTATGAGGAGTAAATTAATGGCCGAATCATCTCGGCGTTTACGTAAGTCAACGTCTACTAGCATCGCGGCAACATCTGCGATTGCGCTCGCGCTTGGTGGCCTGAGCGTCGTCGGACCGGGCCCGCTGGCACCGTACGCTGCGGCGGAAGAGAGCGCGGAAGGCGGCGATGGGACCACGTTCACCGGCGGTATTCGTGACAAGTCTGGCGCGGTGGAGAAGGACACCCAGAAAGCATCTGACCTGCCTGCCGGATCATGTGTTGTTTCAGAGGCCGACACCGCTGAACACAGCCAGGCTGGTTTCAGCTGGAACACCCACGAGCCGGGTACAGACAGCACCGACAAGACCTTGTGGGGGCTGAGCGTCTCCTTTGATAACTCGAAGGACCGCACGTTCGCCGATTGGTCCTTCACCAATGGGGGGAACCTTGGCAAGTTCTTGGGTACCGACAATGTGCCTTCCATGGAGGCCGGACAGACCTTCCTTGACGAGAGCGTCACGCACAAGGCTGACGAAAGCATCGACATTACTGGTTCTCGCGACCAACGAAACCTGAATCTCTACGCAGCGCTGACCGATGCGAAAGTCAAGCAGTTCGCTTCGGCCACTGCCGACAATCCCGTGCGCTATGCCTGGCAGGGCAACTACACGAAGGACCATACTTCGGGCCTGAGAGCCACGCGAGGTGGCAGCGCGGCATTCAGCGCTGTTGTAAACCCGTGGCCGAGCGAAAATATCGAATGTAACCCGATTACGGTGTCGTGGGAGAACTGGGAGAAGCACGTCATCGTCCCCGGGCCTGAGGGCGAAACCAAGGTCGGCAAGATCAACATCCCGACTGTGACCGGCCAGGGCACGGATGACTCCATGTCCCGCATGGTCGTGGAGGCCTACGACGGCAACGGCAAGTTCATCGGCACCACGGACCCGGCAGTCTCTGGCGGTGAGCAGCTCCTGCGCGTCGATAAAAAGACCGGTGAAATCTTCTTCACCTGGCCGGAGTACCGCGGTACTGACCTGGCGACCGACAAGAACGTCACCTTCTCCGTTCTGGCAAAGCCGCGTAGCGTGGATCAGCTCAAGGCTGCAGCTAAGAACAACAATGAGTACCTCGAACATGATGGAGCCTTCGACAGCTCCAACTCGTTGGATCGCTACAGCAAGGCGAACGTCATCGGCTCGAAGGCGTTCTCGCTGGACGACACCGAGTACCACGACCCGAAGTACGACAAGACGGACGCGTCGATCATCTCCGGCGTCGATAGTGCTACCGGTCCTCTTGCTACCGAGCCGCAGAAGGTCACCTTCACCCAGACCCCTGACCTGATCAAGGACCTGGCGAAGAAGAAGGATCAGAAGGGGTTCGAAGCCAAGGCCACTCTGGACGAGAAGTACGTCTACGAGGGCTGGAGTGTCGAGATGGACGAGGACTACAACGTCACCGTCACCGCTCCGGAGGAGCCACGCCCGGGCACCTTTGCGCGCCCTGTGGTGACGGTCGAGTACTCCAACGGCTCCACGGACGAGCTGGAACTCCTCGTGGTTGTCGACCCGAACAACACCCAGGTCACCGACCTGGTGCGTCCGGGTCTGACGAAGGGCACCATCGGTAAGGAGCTCACCGCCCAGGTGGGTACCAAGTCGATCATGAAGGGCCACAAGCCGGTTCACCCGGCTAAGTTCGAAATCGATGAGTCCACCGTGCCTGAAGGCTGGAAGGTGACGGTCGATGAGACCGGCAAGGTCACCGCGAAGGCGGACGACACTGTGGCGCCGGGCACCATCATCACCCCAACGGTGAAGGCGACGTACCCTGACCAGACCACGGATGAGATCGAGACCCAGTTCCAGGCGATCGTCGACATCAAGATCCCCGAGTACGACACGGTGACGAACAAGCCGAACGCTAAGGTCAGCCTTACGCCGAACGTCCCTGAGCGTGGTTTGAGCGGTAACACGACCGATGAGGCACCGGAGCGATACACCTTCGAGGACGAGAAGACCGAGATCACCCTCACGAGTAAAGAGGGCAAGACGTGGACCGTAAAGATCGACGAAAAGACCGGTAAGATCACCACGACGATCCCGAAGGATGCACCGGAAGGTGACATCCTTGACGTGCCGGTTCTCGCGCACTACGAGAATGCGGATAAGCCGCAGAACGTCAAAGGCACCGTCGTTGTGATCAAGGGCGACGTTGCTCCGGTGTATGACGTGCAGGTCACCGGCCCGAACCAGGCTATTGATCACCAGGTGACGGGTGCGCCGGAAGGCTCTACGTACTCCTTCGGTAACGACGAGGACGGCAATCCGGTCACGGAGCAGGAAGTCGACGGCTGGAAGTACACCATCGACCCGAAGACCGGTGTTGTGTCTTCCACCCCGCCGGCAACCGCTAAGCCGGGTGACAAGAAGACCATCACGGTTACGGTCCAGACTCCGGACGGTTCCCGCCCAGAGGTCCCCGTCACCACTGTGGTGAAGCACACCAACAGCTGGGAAGCTGAGCCGGTATACCCCGTGGAAACCGTCTACCCGGGTGAAGCTGCAACGTTGCCAGTTGATCTTCAAAAGCCGGAGGACGTCAACGTCGCGAAGGAAAACCCCTACAAGCTGGGCGATGTTCCGGCTGGTTGGAATGTCAGCATTGACGACAATGGCCGGATCACTGCAACCGCACCTGCGGATGCAAAGCCGGGCACGCAAGTCAAGATTCCGGTCACCGTGACTTACGAAGACGGTTCTACGGATATTGCATACGCTGTCGTCAATGTCCTCGGACTTCCGGAGCGTGAGGAACCGTTCGAGGTCGAGTACAAGTTCGACGAGTCCCTCCCTGCTGGTGAGTACAAGGTCGAAACCAAGGGTGAGCCGGGTGCAGCCAAGATGCACAAGGACGGTACCTGGGAGCGTACCAAGGCACCGAAGAACGAGGTCGTCGTTATCGGCACCAAGCCTGCCGAGAGCGCCAAGAACGTGACCTGGAAGTTCCCGATTCCGTACCCGACTGAGGTTCGCGAGAACCCGGAGCTCAAGCCTGGCGAGATGAAGACCGTCCAGGAAGGCGTGAACGGCGAGAAGATCTACACCGCTAAGTTCACCTCCAAGGGCTCTGAGGCTCAGGTTGCTGAGGATGAGACCATCAAGGAAGCCAAGCCGCGCATCATCGAGGTCGGCCCGGGCATCCCTGATCAGGAACTGACGAGCAAGAAGACCCAAGAGGTCCCGTTCGAGATCGAGTACGTCTACGACGACACCCTCGAGTCCGGCAAGCAAGTTGTCGACGAAGAGGGCGTCCCGGGTGAGCAGACGATCACCTCCACCCAGAAGATCAAGGACGGCAAGCCGGACGGCGAGCCGAGCATCAACATCGAGCAGACCAAGGCCCCGAAGAAGGCCAAGATTCGCATCGGTACCAAGACCGCCGGTGAAACCAAGAAGACCGTTGAGTCTGAGGTTCCGTTCGGCGTGAAGATCGAGTACGACCCGAACATGCCTGCTGGCACGTCCGAGGTTGTTACTGAGGGCAAGCCGGGTAAGAAGACCACCACGGTCACCCAGAAGGTCACCAACTCCCAGCCGGATGGCGAGGCCACCGTAGAGGAGAAGGTCACCGAGCAACCTGTCGATCAGGTGATCAAGGTCGGCACCAAGCCGTCCGAGACCTCTGAGAAGGTCGAGTGGAAGGCACCAGTTCCGTTCGAGGTTGAGACCCGTCCGAACAAGGATCTGAAGCCGGGTGAGATCAAGGTCGTCCAGAAGGGCGAGCCGGGTGAGAAGACCTACACGGCCAACTTCACCTCCAAGGGCGACGATTCTTCCGTGAAGCCTGAGGAGAAGCAGACCAAGGACCCGGTCAAGGAGATCATCGAGTACGGTCCGACCACTCCTGACCAGACGCTGACGTCGACAAAGACACGCGAGGTCAACTACGAGACCGAGTTCATCGTGGACAACACGGTGCCGGTCGGCCAGACCAAGGTCGAGCAGGAAGGCGAGAAGGGCGAGGAGCTGATCACCTCGACCCAGAAGATCAAGGATGGCAAGCCAGACGGCGAGCCGAACATCACCGTCGAGCAGACCAAGGCACCGAAGAAGAAGATCGTCCGTGTCGGTTCCATGACCAATGGCACGTACGAGCTGGAAGAGAAGCTGCCGATCCCGTTCGACACCGTCGTTGAGTACGACCCAGAGATTCCTGCTGGCGAGTACAAGATCGTCACCAAGGGCCAGCCTGGTGAGAAGACCACCAAGATCACCCAGAAGATCGAGAACAGCAAGGTTGTTGATGCCAAGCGCGGCGAGACGACCAACTCTGAGCCGGTCACCGAGGTCATCAAGGTCGGTACCAAGCAGGCAACTGCGTCCGACAAGGTCGAGTGGAAGGAACCAATTCCGTACCCGACGGAGCTGCGCCCGAACTTGAACCTTGCCCCGGGTGAGGTGCGAGTCGTCCAGCAGGGTAAGGACGGCGAGGCAACGTACACCGCGACATTCACCGGCACTAACGGCGAGGCCGCCAAGACGGAGGAGACGGCTCGCACCGAGCCGACTCCGCGGATCGTCGAGTTCGGCCCGGGCCTTGAGGACGACAGCGTCGTCTCCAAGACCACCCGCCTGGTCGAGTTCGAAACTGAAATCGTCGAAGACCCGAACCTTGAAGAAGGCAAGCAGGTCATCGAGCAGGGCGAGTTCGGCGAGGAGGTCGTCACCTCCACGCAGAAGCTTGTCGATGGCAAGCCATCCGGCGAGCCTGAGGTGAAGACCGAGCGCACGAAGGAGCCGAAGAAGGCGATCATCCGCGTTGGCACCAAGAAGCCTGCGGATCCAACTCCGCCGACGCCTCCGACCGATGAGCCGGAGCAACCGACGCCTCCGACCGATGAACCAGGGCCGTCGATCGATCCAAAGGAAGTCAAGCTTCCATTCACCACGAAGATCATCTACGACGAGACCCTCGAGCCTGGTCAGGAAATCGTGGACCAGGAAGGCGCAAACGGCAAGGTTGAGGTGACCGTCGAAAAGGGTCAGCCTTCCGTGAAGGTCGTCAAGGAGCCAGTCGAGAGGATCATCCGTGTTGGCACCAAGCCACCTGCGGATATCGAGTGGAACGAGCGAATCCCGTTCGAGGTGAAAGTCAAACTTGACCCAACCATCGAGGCTGGCAAGCACAAGGTCGAGCAGGAAGGCAAGCCAGGCCTGGTTCACCACAAGTCTGACGGCACCGAAGAAACGCTCGTAGAGAAGCAAGATCACGTCATCCTCATCGGCACCAAGAAGCCGGGCGATGATCCGGAGAACCCGGAGCAGCCTGAGCAGCCGACGCCTGGTGGCGACCTGGAGATCAAGGTCCGCTACACCACCCGGATTGTCTACGACCCGAACCTGAAGCCAGGCGAGGAAGTCGAAGACGTTGCGGGTAAGGACGGCCGCTACACCATCAAGGTTGTCGACGGCAGCCCCGTCGCCGAAATGGTAGAGAAGCCAGTTGAGCGCGTTGTTCGCGTTGGCACCAAGCCACCTGCGGGCACCAGCTGGACTGAGGAAGTCGCCTACGACTACGAGGTCGTTGAGGACCCGAACCTCGAATCGGGCAAGCACGAGGTTGTGCAGCCGGGTAAGCCTGGTCAGCGCATCCATAAGGAAGACGGCAGTGTCGTCGAGGTTGCTCCGCAGAAGCTGATCATCAAGGTCGGCACGAAGAAGAGCCCAGCTGACCCGACCGATCCGTCGAAGCCAACCGAGCCTTCGACGCCTGCTGAGCCAGGTGCCAACGGTTCCTCGGAGAAGGCAAAGCGCTGTGCGGCGAACGCGTTCGCGGTCAACAGCCCGTTGCTGTGGCTGCTGCCAATCGGCCTCCTTGCTGGTATTGGCTACGGCGTGAACGAAGCGTTCGGTCCGCAGCTGCAGCAGGCTGGCGCTGAGCTGAACGCCCGCTTCCAGGAGTCCATGCCGAAGCGTGACTGGGGCCACGGTCAGCAGGGTCGCCGGCACGAAGACCCAGAATGGGTCCGTGAGCTGCGCGTGAAGGCAGACGCCGTCAACCGCCAGTTCGCTGGCTACGGCGAGCAGCTGCGCCCGCTGGGTATCGCGCTCGGCGCGATTGCTGCGGTCAGCATGCTGGGCGTCCTGATCGCCCAGGCGTGTGAGGAGGACGGGTTCAATAATGGCCTGACCATCCTCGGTTCGTCGAAGGGCGACACGCCTGCCGACAAGGCCGGTTCTTCTGAGCAGAAGTAAACCGCGCAGAGCCGAATGAAAGGCGCCACCCACACCGGGTGGCGCCTTTTGGCGTTCCACAACCGTTGAGGGTTTGCTCAGCGTTCACCCAAAATTGCGCCAAACATAACCGGAATGTCTCCGGAAACTCACATTGCTTTCGCAGAATCGATACGTCGCCAACCCGGCGGCTCGAACCAAGTACTGAATCTGTGAAGGAAACTCATGGCTTTTACCAACCCACGTGTCGCCGCTGCAGCAACGTCCGCAGTGGTGGCGCTCGCTGTCGTCGCAACGCCTGCAAACGCCGCTGAACCAAAGGCACCGAAGAACATCATCTACATGGTCGGCGACGGCATGGGCTACAACCACGTCGCAGCAGCCAACCTGTGGCAGACTGGCCAGTCCAAGTGGATGCTCAACGGCGAAAACAGCATCAACAGCATCTCCAACGTCGACGGCAAACCAGTCCAGGCCTTCGAGCAGGAGGACAAGGGCTGGAAGCACACTTCCATGACCACCTTCCAGTACGGCAACGAGTACGACGAAATCAAGGCGTGGAGCGACCGCGACTGGATTAACAAGAACTTCACCGACTCCGCCGCAGCCGCCACCGCCATGGGCACCGGCGTCAAGACGGACAACGGCAAGATCGGCGTCGACCACAAGGGTGAGAAGCTGGAGAACACCTCCCAGCGCGCCGTGAAGCAGGGCAAGGCCGCCGGCGTCGTGTCCTCCGTGCCGTTCAACCACGCCACCCCGGCAGGCTGGGGCGGCCACAACGAGAACCGCAGCAACTACACCCAGCTCGCCGACGAAATGCTCGGGCCCGACAGCCCGCTGTCCGTGATCATGGGTGCTGGCCACCCACTCTACGACGACAACGCCCAAAAGACCGACAAGTTCAACCCGAAGTACATCACCGAGGAGACCTACAACAAGGTCGCCAACGGCGAAACCGACTGGAGCCTCGTCACCGACCAGGCGGACTTCGAGTCCCTCGCCAAAGCCGCCAACAAGGACGCCAAGAAGGTCTTCGGCCTCGCACCTGTGGCGAACACGCTGCAGCAGGGCCGCGCAGGCTCCGACGGCGAAGACAAGGCAAATGTCGGCCCGTACCTGACCGAGTTCAACAAGGGCGTGCCAACCCTGGCCACCATGTCGCTCGGCGCCCTGAACACCCTCAACCAGGACAAAGACGGCTTCCACCTCATGATCGAAGGCGGCGCCATCGACTGGACCGGCCACGCCAACACCATCGGACGCTCCATCGAAGAGACCATCGACTTCTTTGACGCGGTAGAGGCCGTCGAAAAGTGGGTCGAGGCGAACTCCTCCTGGGAAGACACCCTGCTCATCGTCACCGCCGACCACGAAACCGGCTACCTCGCAGGCCCGCAGGACCCGTCCAAGTACAGCGAGCTCAGCGGCGAAAAGGGCGCCAAGCCGGAGCACACCTACAACTCCGACAACCACACCAACCAGCTCGTCGGCTTCTGGTACAAGGGCGCAGGCTCCGACGACATCTACGAAGAGGCCACCAAGCACACCGACAAGATCCGCGGCTCCTACATCGACAACACCACCGTCGCCCGCCTCACCCTGGACAAGTGGTGGAACGGCGAAAAGCCAGCAGACAACAAGAAGCCTGCCGACGGCTCCTCCGCCGACTCCCCGTGGCTCATCGCCATCCTGTCCATCCTCGGAGTCGCCGGTCTGCTGGCTGTGATCGCACAGGCAGCACCATCCCTGGTGGACAACCTGCGCACGCAGCTGCCTAAGTTCTAGCAGCTACTACCTGTCTACATAGGAAGCATCGGCAACTTCACGCCGAGCTTCGGCAACGCGGCAATCAGGCCAATGATCGCGAGCACCGCCGCGATCACGCCACCAACAATCGCCGCCACGTTCAGCTCCGGCTCCGCCGTCGGGTACGCAACATCCGCCTGGGCGCCCTTCGCGCAGGCAGCGGCCGCGGCGGAGTCGGCGTCGTCAAGCATTGCCTGCTTCTCGGCGACCTTCCCAGCTGGCGTGGCGGCCCACGCCTTATACAGCGCCTCATCACTCTTCTCGACGCCAAACGGCACCTCAGCGCGCTTCATCTCCGGACCGACCTGGCGCTTGGCCGGGTCGATGCCCTCGAGCGTGCGTTCCTTCGTCGGCTTCGTCTCCTTCACCGTCTTCTGTGCCTCGGCGTACTTCTCGGCGAGCTTGGTTGGGCGCTTCGTGGCGTCCGGGTAAGCAGTATCCACGGCGGCCACGAAGTCGCGTGCCTGCTCATGCAGCCCAATCGCCTTCGACGCTTCGAACCAGGCCCTCACGAAGCGCTGCTCGGCGAGTGAAAGCTGCACCGTGCACATGCCGTCCTTGTCCTTCACGTTCACCGTCGCTGCGTGGGCAGGTGCGGCAATGGTGCCGAGCGCGATCGCGGTCGCTGCGGCACAGGTAACGATTCGTTTCATGGTGTCCTCCTTGAGGTCGAGTGGGTGTACTGGGCGTACGTGTTTAGTTTCCGACACCGCATGTTGCGACAGCGTTAACGTGGGAATCCGGGGGTAGGTGGGGGTGGTTTGCGGCTGGTCTCCGGGCGGTTCTCGCTCCGGTCGAGGTGTTCAAGGAGTGCGATGCAGGTCGCCCATTTTCGCGTCGCCTGGCTGATTTCCGGCGACCAGCATCGCACGCTTCTAAGACCTCGACCGGAACGAAAACAAAGCAAGTGAGTATCGAGATTGCAGGCGTGAGCGACTAGGATGAACGCAATTCTGAATTTGGACGCTGTAACGAGAACGGCCTGGTATTACTGGTCACCGTGTTCATGTCTGAACGCTGAGTACAGTTGATCAGTAATACAGTAATGACCAAGCTGTGAGGGGAACGAACGTGGGTACAAGGACAGCACTTGAGATCGCACACTGGTTTGTAGCGTGGGCAGAACAGATGGATGCGGATTTGTCGCAGCTCAAACTCCAGAAGCTCCTGTACTATGCGCAGGGCGAACACATCGGATCGACTGGTACCAAACTGTTTTCTGATGAGATCCAGGCATGGCAGCATGGTCCCGTCGTTGCTGACGTCTACAAGGCGACCAAGCAGTATGGGCGTAACCCCATTGATCCTGACGCGTTCATTCCTGAGGACTTTAATTGGGATGATTACGCTGATATCCAGGATGAGCTGGTAGCTGTGTGGCGCAAATACGGTATCTACTCTGCGTGGGCCTTGCGTGAAAAGACGCACTCGGAAAAACCTTGGCGCGAAGCGTTCTATGCTGGTAAAAATGTCGAGATTACCGAAGCTGCCCTGAAAGAATTCTTCAGCGCGGATTAAAGCAATGGGGAAGAAGAAAAAGCGGAGGGGGACGCCGCCAAAAGACAATCCTGGGATTCGGCCAAGTACTGCGCCAGAGAACCCCGGGTACCCGGCTCTTAGTCTCCGGTTACTTGAGCGTGGGTGGGGAATCGACACCATTTCTGCAGAGATGGCGCGTTCGTTCCTACAAAAATGGGAGAAGAGAAGCACTATGCTCTGGGACGAGCTACGAGGTGCTGACCGGCATGGGCTAGGATCCGAAAGCTTGCCTGCATCAGCGATCATCCCAGCGCTTCCGGCCTGGATGGATCCGGCTTCCAAGTTGATCGTCTTCCGACATCATGAACGCTTACCGCAGGTCGGGGTTCGTATTGCAAACACCTTTGAAGTGATCTGGATTGAGTCGAAGTTCAACACGCTGTATTCCCATGATGGGAAGAACAGGCGTTAGCCAACACCGCCTCCCTTACAGCTCCCGCGGCACCACTTTGCCGATGGCGTTGCGTGGCAGCGCGTCGACGAAGTGGACGTCGCGGGGGATGGAATGCTCGGCGAGGTGGTCGCGGACCCAAGCCTGGACGCTGGCAGCCGTCAACGCCTGGCCGTCTGGATCGTCAGCGCGGACGACCCAGACGGCGACGCGTTTGAACGTGTCGGGGTCGTCGACGCTGCCGACGTAGAGGTCGTCGATACCTGGCATGCGCTCGAGGACTGCTGCGACGGATTGGGGGTGGACGTTTTCTCCGCCGACGATGATCATGTCGTCGCTGCGGGACACCACGTGCAGGAGGCCGTGGGTGTCGAAGTACCCGAGGTCGCCCATTTCGATGAGGCCGTCGATAGTGACCATGGGCGTGTCGGGGTTGGTGTAGCCGCGCAGGGCGGTTTCGTTGTTGAGGAAGATGCGCCCGACGGTGCCGGTGGGGACTTCGCGGCCGGCGTCGTCGTAGATGCGCAGGGTGGTGCCGGGTGGGACGCGGCCGACGCAGGTTGGGTCGTTGGCGACGATGGTGGCGTCGGCGGCTGCGGCGAGGGCGAGTTCGGTGGAGCCGTAGATGTTGGCCACGATGGGGCCGAAGCGGTCGATGAGGCGTTCGGCGAGCAGCGGGGTCAGGGCGTTGCCGGCGGTGCCGATGAAGCGCAGCCGCGAGGTGTCGTAGTCCTCCTCCAGGTCAAGCATCTGTTTGAGGAAGATGGGGGAGGAGATGAGGCCGTCGCAACGGAAGTGCTCGAGTTGGCGGAAGGCGTTGGCAGGGTCGAAGACACGCTGCGTAACGATGGTGCCGCCGACCCCGAGCGTGATGTTGAGCGCTGACCAGCCCCAGGTGTGGAACATGGAGGCGGTCATCTGCACGGTGTCGCCGGCGCGAAACGGGATGGCTTCGAGGTAGCCGGCGGCGACGATGGGGAGGGCGGGCTCGGCGCGCAGGATGCCTTTGGGGATGCCGGAGGTGCCCGAGCTCATGAGCACGATGTCGCCGTGCTTCGGGAACAGCGGCAGCGTGGCGTCGCCCCCGCCCATACTTATCGACGCCAACTTCGCCCCATCAACCACCACCATGGCGGTGCCCATGTCTGGGATGCGGGGTAGGAATTCGTCGTCGGTGAAGAGGATGTTGATGTCGTTTTCCTCGATGCAGCCGCGGAGTTGTTCGGTGGAGGAGCCGACGTTGAGGAGGAAGATGGAGCCGCCGGTGTAGCCTTTAGCGCCGAGCGGAAGGATGATGCCGCGTCCGTTGCGGGCGATGACGCCGATGCGCGGCTGGTCGGTGACCGTAAGGATCCAGCGGGCCACGTTGCGCGCTTGGGTGCGGAGGTCGCGGTAGGTGAGGAGGCCGGCGTCGTCGATAAGGGCGGTGCGCTCGGGGGCGGCGAGGTAGCCCTGTTCGATAGCGCGGGCGGTGGTGAAGCGGAAGCGGAGCAGATTTGGTATAACCCATAGCGCTGCTTTCGGGCTGTTGCCGAGGCTGATCATTCCGGCGCGGTGGGTGGCCCTGAGGAAGCGGAGAAACATTGCTCTATTCTATGACATCTGGCAAAGTAGAGACATCTGCGTTACGGAAGTGAAAGAAGTGAGCTCATGTTTCGGAAAATAATGGCTGCAATCGTGGCCGCCGCGATCGCTATCGTGCCTGTTCAGGCGACTGCGCAGCCGAGGAACATGGTGATTTTCGGGGACTCGGTTGTCGCTGACCCGACGGTACGGGACTGGGCGGCCGGAAAGGTGGGCGCGACGCCCCAGGGTTCCTCCGACCCGAAAGTCTGGTGCCCGACGGGCCCGACGAGTTGGGGCAAGCAGGCGGCTGCGCGCCTCGGGCTGCGGGCAATGGACTACTCCTGTGCCGGCACCGTTTCAACCCGCGTTGGCCCGTATTTCTCCCTGCAGGTTGACCGCGCGTTGCGCGACCGCACCTTGTCGCCGGCGACGGCCCGCGTGGTCATCTCCACCGGCTTCAACGACACGTATTCGACCGGCGGCCGCTCCCCGGCGCAGGTGCGCCGTGCATTCGTCGACGCGATGGTGCCGCAGGTGAACCGTATCCGGGCGGCGGCGCCGAACGCGCGCATCCAGATCGTCGGCTACCCGAAGATCACGCAGGGGGATCGGGTGTGCCTGTTTCAGCTGGGCAACAACATGCACGACGCCACCCCGATGCCCTTCGTGCAAGCGTGGGAGGACACCGCGCAGTGGATGCAGGTGGACCTGGCGCGCGCAGCGGGTGTCGAATTTTTGGACCTGAAGCCGTCCACGTGGAACAACAACATGTGTGCCCCGGACCACATCCGGATGTGGGCCGGGCTGGTCGATTTCGGCCCTTCGCCACGCAACATGCCGCTGCACGTGAACCAGCGCGGCCACGCCCACGTCGCGGACGTCATCGCGCATTCCTAGAAACTAGCTACTTGGCCAGCGCGTCCTCGATGGCCTGCTCGAAGGCCTCGTAAGGCTGCGCGCCGATGATCTCCTGGCCGTTGACCAAGAAAGACGGGGTGGAGTTGAAGCCTGCGCGCTGCGCCAGGTTGTTAGCGTCCTGGAGTGCGGCGTCGTACTTGTCGCTGGCGGCGTCGGCCTTGAACTTCTCCATGTCCGGAATGCCTGCGGCTTCAGCGAAGCGGACGAAGTCCTCCATGGCGAAGTCGGGGTGGCCGTTCGCCTTGATGGCCTCTGCCATGTAGGCGTCCTGGTACTCGAAGAATTTGCCTTGGTCGGCGGCGGCGCGGCCCGCGCGGGCTGCTTCGACGGCGGCCTGGCCGTTGACTACGAAGTCGTTGAACTCGATGCGCACCTTGCCCTCATCGACGTAGTTCTTGATGATCTGCGGCATGATCTCAACGTTGGCCTTGATGCAGAATGGGCAGTCCCAGTCGGAGAACTCGGAGAGGACGACGGGGGCGTCGACATCGCCGAGGGCCATTGGGTCGTTGGCGTCGCGGCGCTCGATCTCGGCGGCGGCCTCGTTCATAGTCGGTTCGGCGGCAGGCTCTTCAGCGGCCTGAGACGGTGCAGTCTGGGCGGTCTCCGTGGCGGGTGTCGCGGAGTTCGCGCCGATGACGTAGCCGCCCACTCCGGTGCCGATTGCCAGTACTGCCGTAAACGCCCACATCAGTGGTGGGATCTTGGTATCACTCATTGTGCTCCTTTGGTTGTTCTGCGTTTTGTAATGCTACCGCCCGCGCCAACCTGGCGTAGCGCAGCTCCTGTTCACGGAACCTGGTCCAGGTCGAGATGGTGGTGAAGAAGAACGCGATGATCAGCACGTACAGCATCAGGTCCGTGCCGCGGGCAACGCCCAACCAGTTGGCAAGGATGGTGACGTCGTCGGGGCGCAGGATCGCCCAGATGGCGGCGATGAACATCGCGCCGAAGCCGATCTTCACCCAAGCTTTCGCGTTCGCCTTGCGGCGGTTAGCAAAGAAGTAGAGCGCCAACAGGACGGTGGCGCAGATCAGTGCGAACTGGATCATGGGAGCCTCCCTGCCACGATGTTGTCGGCCAGGATGTTGACGCCGTTAATGAGCGACTGGCCCTTGCTCATCGAGTACTCGGTGTACAGGATCTCCACGGGCTCCTCGGCGACGCGCCACTTATGCTGGTCGATCAGGGCGACGATCTCGGATGCGTGCGACATCCCGTTCATCCGCAGGTTCATCTCGTTGGCCACTTTGAGGTTGAAGGCGCGTAGGCCGTTGTGGGCGTCGCTAAGGCCGAGGCGACGAGTGCGCGGCGAGAGCATCACCACCGTGCGCAGCACCACGCGCTTGATCCACGGCACCTGCGAGCTATCTTGGCCGGCGAAGCGAGTGCCCACCACGATATCGAGCGGTTCGGTGCGCAGGCGCTGCACCATGCGCAGGACGTCCTTGACCTGGTGCTGGCCGTCGGCGTCGAAGGTGACAAAGTACTTCGCACCCGGCTGGGCGCGCGCGTACTCCACCCCGGTCTGGATCGCAGCGCCCTGGCCCAGGTTCACCGGGTGGTTCACCAGGTGGGCGCCGGAGGCGCGGATGGCGTCGGCCGAGTTGTCGCGGGAGCCGTCGTTGACGGCCACGATGTTCGGGAACGTTTCCCGCGCATGCTCAATGACCTGCTGGATAACGGGGCCTTCGTTATAGCAGGGGATGATGAGCCAGGTGTCGTCGTTCATGTTGCCCGAAATGTTACCCCGCGCGGTGGAAAAGCCGCGCATAAACGCGCTTCAGCAGTGGCTTCGGTAGCAGTCGGTAGAGGGTGCGCACTGCGACGTTCACCATCGCGCGCGTGCGGCCGATCAGGCCGT
The DNA here is from genome assembly GCF_030228125.1 of Corynebacterium sp. UMB10119B. NCBI lineage: Bacteria > Bacillati > Actinomycetota > Actinomycetes > Mycobacteriales > Corynebacteriaceae > Corynebacterium > Corynebacterium sp. UMB10119B. Next base: position 35,181 of record NZ_JASPBG010000014.1, on the reverse strand, counting down.
AGCGCACCAGTCGGATCTGCATGTCTACCTCCGAGGTGAACATGTCGCTGCCGGTGCGGCGGTCGAACTGCTCGTCGGTGACACGGAAGTAGGTGAGCGGCTCCTGCATGTTGTACAGCGTGTAGCCCTCGGCGATGAGGCGCGCGAAGAGGTCGTAGTCCTCCATGAGGTGCACGTCCTGGTACCCGCCCACAGCCTTGACGTCCGCGGTGCGGTACATCACGGAAGGGTGGTTCATCGGCGAGTTCATCTTGGCGTAGTGTGCGGGGTGCTCGGGCAGGCGCCGGATGCCGCCGGTGCGCTCACCGTCGAACTCCTGCACGGCGGTACCCACCACGGACACCTCGGGGTGCTGCCGCAAAAACTCGAGTTGTCGCTCAATGCGCTGGGGGAACGCCTTGTCGTCGGAGTCGAGCTGCGCCACGAACTCGCTGTCGATCGTCTCCAGCGCCGCCTGCAGCGCGGGGCCCGCACCGCGGTTTTCGTCACAGCGCACCACGCGCGCCCCATACTTCTCGACGACCCCTTCGACCCCTTCCGCCACCGGCCCATCAAAGACGACCACGACCTCGTCCGCGGGACGGGTCTGCTCAGCGAGGGATTGCAGCGCCTCAGCGAGCTGGTCAGGAACAGTGCCGTGGTAGGCAGACAGGAGCGCAGTAACGGTGGACATGGATACCGATACTAGTTGCGTGCGGCGTCGAGAAGAAATGTGCCGTAGCCCGACTTCACCATGGACTCACCTAGGCTGACCAGCCTGTCCACAGAGATGAACCCCTGCTCGTAGGCGGCGACCTCCGGCGAGCCAATCACCAGGCCGGTGCGCTTCTGCAGCACCTCCACGTAGGCGGAGGCCTCCGCCATCGAGTCGATCGTGCCGGTGTCCAGCCACACGTCACCCCTGTTCAGACGGTGGACCCGCAGCTGGTTCGCCTTCAGGTACGCCTCGTTCACGCTGGTGATCTCCAGCTCACCGCGGGCGCTCGGCGTAATCGTCTTCGCGATGTCCACGACTTGATTGTCGTAAAAGTACAGCCCGACCACGGCGAAGTTGGACTTCGGGTGCTCCGGCTTCTCCTCAATCGACGTGGCCACGCCATTCGCGTCGAAGTCCACCACGCCGTAGCGGTGCGGGTCGGAGACCTCGTAGGCGAAGATGGTGCCGCCGGTGCCGTCATGGCTTAAGTCCAGGGCGCCGTCGAAAATGTTGTCACCCAGCACGAGCGCCACCGAGTCATCCCCGATGAAGTCCTCGGCGATCAGGAACGCCTGGGCAAGGCCGTCGGGGGAGGGCTGGATGCCGTAGTGGAGCATGATGCCCCAGTCGGAGCCGTCGCCAAGCAGGCGCCGGAACGCGGGCGCGTCCTCCGGCGTGGTGATCACCATGATCTCCCGGATACCAGCGCTGATCAGCGTGGTCAGCGGGTAGTAGATCATGGGCTTGTCGTAAATCGGCATCAACTGCTTCGAAATACCCTTCGTAATCGGGTAGAGCCGGGTGCCGGACCCGCCGGCCAGAATGATGCCCTTCATCGACTTAGCGCTTCGGCAGGATCTTATCCAGCGGCAGCTTCTCGATCACAGCCAGCACCGTGGTCAGAATGCCCATGATGAACAGGACGAGCGCCGGGGTGGACACGTTCGACGTGTCACCGGCGGACAGCGCCATCGCCGGGTCCGTCGGAGCGGTGTTCGTCGTGGTGGTGGCCTCAACTGTCGGGGTGACCGTCGCCGTCACCGTCGGGGTGACGGTGACCGTGGTGGTTGCCGGGGCCGAAGGGGTAGAAGTTTGGGTGGAAGCGAACGCCGGGGTTGCCACCACCAGTGCCCCCGCCACCGCGAGAGCTGCAAGAGAAGTGCGATTCATGCAGTACAACCTACCCAAGATAGAGCGCCAACGCAGCTCTCCAGTTCATGGGGGCAAAGCCCGTCGCCTTAATCTTGTCCAGCGCAAGCGTCGATTCCGCAGGCCGTGGCGCCTTGTCCCCGTACTCCTTTGAGGTCACCGGGTGTACCTGCGCGGGGTCCTTGCCCATCCCGATGAATACCGCCATCGCGATCTCGTCACGCCCCACCGAATCCCCATCCGAGGTGATGTTGTACACACCGTACTCAGTTTCGTTGGCCAGCAGGTGGCGGATGCCCTTCGCCAGGTCCTCCGCTGACGTCGGCCGCCCGCGCTGATCCTTCACCACGCGCGGCTCCTTGCCCGTCTCCGCGAGTTGGCGCATCGTCGCCATGAAGTTTGCCCCATCGCCGAACACCCACGACGTCCGAATCACGTAGTGCCTGCGCGCCAGCTGCGCCGCCGTCTCCCCGGCAGCCTTCGACGCCCCGTAGCGGCTCAGCGGGCTCGGCAGCTCCTCCTCCGTGTGCACCTCCTGGGTGCCATCGAAGATGTAATCACTGGACACGTGCACCAACACCAAGTCGTGCTCGTTGGCCGCCCGCGCCAGCTGCGCTGGGGCCTCCGCGTTCACGCGCCACGCGCCCGCCGGGTCATCCTCCGCGCCGTTGACGTCGTTGTAGGCCGCGCAGTTGATCACCGCCCAGTACTTCGACCAGTCCACGCCCTCCAGGTTCGTGATGTCCAGCTGGTCCCGCCTGCAGAACTCCGCCTCATCCGGCCCGTAGAGCTCCTGCAGCGCGCGGCCCAGCTGCCCGTTCGCGCCCGTCACGAGGATTCTGCGCTGGGGGACGGGGGTGGCGTCGACAAGCATGGGGTGGGTGAGGTCAGCCTCCGAAAGCTCCGTGGGCTCCATCGGCCACTCGACCTCCTTGTAGGAGCAGTAGGCGTAGCGCGCGCCGGGCTGGTATCGCTCGTTGACCAGGTAAATGTACGTCGTGTCGTCCTCGAGCGCCTGGAAACCGTTGGCCACCCCGCGCGGCACAAATACTGCCGTCTCCGGGCCGATCTCGCAGCTGAACGTCTCCCCGAACGTCGCGGAGCCCTCCCGCATGTCCACCCACGCCCCGAACACGCGGCCCGACGCCACCGACACCCACTTATCCCACGGCTCAGCGTGCATGCCGCGAGTCGCCCCGCGCCGCGCGTTGAAGCTCACATTCTGCTGCACCGGCACCAACTTCTGCCCCGCCCAGTTCTCCTTGAACCAGCCGCGGTTGTCGCGGTGCACCGCAAGCTCGTGGACTTCCAACCCAGCAATCATTACTGTCCTCTCGCCTCATAACGCTTCTCGACGTCCCCCTTCGCCCCTTCCCACCACCAGCGGTTCTCGCGATACCACTCGATGGTTTGCTGCAGCCCGTCGCGCAGATCCTTCGTGTAACGCGGCCGCCACCCAAGCTCGGTAGTGAGCTTCGTGGAGTCCATCGCGTAGCGCTGATCGTGCCCGGGGCGGTCGTTGACGTGCTCGTACTCGCCACCCATCAGCTCGCAGATCATCTCGATGACCTGCTTGTTCGTGGTGTGGTCGTTGTCCGCGCCGATGTTATACGTCTCACCCAGCTTGCCGCGTTCCAGGATGGTCAGCACGGCGTCGTTGTGGTCGTCGACGTGGATCCAGTCACGCACCTGCGCGCCCGTGCCGTACAGCTTCGCGGGCTGCCCGCACAGGATGTTCGTGATCTGGCGCGGGATGAACTTCTCCACGTGCTGGTACGGCCCATAGTTGTTGGAGCAGTTCGAAATCGTCGCCTGAATACCAAAACTGCGGATCCAGGCCCGCACCAAATGATCCGAGCCGGCCTTCGTCGCCGAATACGGACTCGACGGCTTATACGGCGTCGCCTCCGTGAACTTCTCGTTGCCCGTCAGCGGCAGGTCTCCGAACACCTCGTCCGTGGAAATGTGGTGCAGCCGCGCCCCGTGCCTGCGCACTGCCTCCAACAACACATACGTGCCGATCAAATTCGAGTGAATAAACGGCGACGGGTCCTCCAACGAATTATCGTTATGCGACTCCGCCGCGAAATGCACCACCACATCCGACGCCCCCACCAAGTCACCCACCAGCGCCTCATTAGCGACGTCCCCCTCCACCAACTCCACGTCCAACCCCCGCAGATTCGCCGGGTTGCCCGCGTACGTCAGCTTGTCCAGGACCGTGACCTTGTAGTCAGTGCGCTCGGTGACCATCCGCACGAAATTCGCGCCGATGAAGCCCGCACCACCAGTGACCAGCATTGTTCCCATGGGCTTCTACCTTAGCCGGAGCGCCACCAAATGTACCGCCGCCCCCGCCAGCGGGCCCGCGAACAAGGCCGTGAGCACGACGGAGTGGACGTCGACATCCACGAGCCGCGGCATCACCCCCAGCACCGCGAACGCCACCGCCGTCGCCGTCAGCCACCCCGCGACGTACCAGCCGTGCCGCTCCAGCGACAGCACCGCCACCCCCGTAATAATCAGCGCGCCCATAAACGCCGACGCGAACGTGAGCACCCCAAGCGTCAACCCATCGACGTAAAACTCCGGGTCAAACGCCAGTTTTAGAATCCAGGGGCCCACCGCCCACGCCGCGGCGAAGCCCACAACGCCCAGTCCGAGCACCGCAGCCACCGGCTGCACCAACGCCGCAAACAACGCTTCTCGACGCTCCACAAACCTCACCACCAGCGCCGACTGGAAACGCTGCAACGGCACCAACACCGGCGCCCGCGTCAAAATCACCGCGTTCATAATCGCCGCCACCGACGCCTGCGGGAACGCCGCGTTCACCGCCGTCGGGAAGCCCGTGATCAGCGCCGCCGACGCCCCCGACGCCACCATCGCCGTCAACACCCGGCGCACGAACACCCCACGATGCACATCCAGCGGCACCCGCAAATGCTCCCGGCGCAACACCACCAGCCAGCTCAACGCGCCGACCACCGTAATCACCAAAAACGCAGGCAGGCCCCACCCCAGCGCCCACGCCAGAAGCGCCAATACCAGCCGCACACCCGAATCCAGCGCCACCAGCGCCGCGTAGCGCTCCCACAACTGCGCCCCCGATAGCACCCCGCCCAGCACCGCCTGGAACACGTACATCACCAGGCCAACCTGCAGCAGGGCAGTGGCCGTCAGCGTACTTCCGGGAACAGCAGTGCCGATGAACAGCGCGCCCGCCACCGCCGCCACAACGACCACCACCAGCGCCGTCCACGCCCCCAACCGCCACGGATTCGCCGAACCCCGCCGGCCATCCTCGCGCGCCGCCGCGACGGCACGCGTGGTCTCGTGGGTGAGGCCGTCGATAAGCCCGGTGGACGCGAAGAACAACCCCCAGTACGCAGCGAAGTAGCGGTAGGCCGTGTCGGCGTCGAGTGCTTTCGACGCCACCCACAACACCACAAAGCCGCTGACCGCCGCGAACAGCGTGGCAAAAGAAAGGTGCTTCACCTGGCGTTACATCGCCTTACATTCCGAACGACGGCGCGATCGTGGTAAACCACGCCTTGTGCAGATCCTCGCGCCAGTACGGCCACGAGTGCGTCCCCGCATTCCGGAACTCATACTGCGCTGGAATATTCAGGCCTTCCAGCTTCGCTCGCAAATCATGCGAACACTTATTAATCGCAGCCTCAATCACGCCGCCTTCAACCTGCAGAATCGCCGAACCGACACTCGCCGCAGGTTGCGGAAGCCCCTGGCCAACCAAGTAACTCACCTGATCCTGGCGGCCCGCCAGGCCCGTGCCCGTCGAAATATACAAGCGGGTCCCGCGCAGCTTCTCCGCATTCACAAGCGCATCGTTGTAGCGGTTATTCGGGCTGCCCATCGGGCCCCACATCATCTCCGGGGTCACCGTCCGGTAATCCAACGTTCCCGACGCCCGGTTCACCGTAATCCGGCCGAACTGGTACGCCTCAGGCGTCGACGTCGCCGCACACCCCGAGAAGGACGCCGCAGACTTATAGAACCCGGGGTAGTGCGTCGGCAACACCAGAGACGTGGTCCCCGACATCGAGAATCCCACAATCGAACGGCGATTCTTGTCCGCCCCCAGCAGCCCCTCAATCGGCCCCGGCAACTCCTTGACCAGGAACGTCTCCCACTTCTGTGGGCCGTTAATGTAGCGCGAGCGCACATTGTCACTCACCCAGTCCGTGTAGTACGAAAACGCGCCCTCCTGCGGAATCACAACATTGACGCTCTTGCCTGCGAAGAACTCGCGAGCATCACTCATGCTCAACCAGTCCTGGTGCTGCTCCGCACCACCAGCGCCGTTCAGCAGGTAGATCGTCGGAGCGTTCTGCACGCGCTGCCCCGCAGCATTCGTCGCAGGCAACACCGCCACCGGGATATCCCGACGCATCGACGGCGAATACACCAAGAAGCTCAACACCTGCTTATGGTCAACCTTCTCGACCCACTTCTGCGGCTTCCCGTCCGTCTTCGCCAACGGTGGATTCGCAATTGCGTTCCAGGGCTTCACCGTACCCACGGGCTGGGCCGATGCTGCTGGCGTAACTGCTGGGACCGCCTGGAGTGCCGACAAAGGAATGGCTACAGCCATCGCTGTAGCCACAACCGAACGAGTGATGCGCTTCAACATGGAAGCCATCCTACTTTACAGATGTGGCAATTGGGGCTTCTGGTGTCACTTTGTTCGGCGTTTCGTGCAAGAATGTGGGAAGTATTTCGTTCTTACAGAATTTCTCTTTGAAAGAAGGTAGTTGCAATGAACCCGATCGAGTCCATGCAGGTCGCCATCAACAACGTCCTCGGTGAGCTGATCCACTTCGGCTCCTCGACGTCTTCCACCATCGCATACGGCATGGGCCTGTTCTAGGGGCTTCGCCCGCTTGAACCCGTCGCGCCACCTGTTGTTGGGTGGGCGGCGGGTTTTTGTGGTTCGTGCAGGGCGCTGCGCACCAAATTCCTTAATTTTTTGGGGGCAGGTTTGTGTTTCCCCAGGTCGCCGAGTGGGCGTGAGGGAATTTGGTGTCTTGTGGAAACGCTGGAGTGCCAAAGGGCGCAACCTTATTTAGGCTAGACATTCAAACCTGCAGGTGAGAAAAGCGCTAGATGTTAAGGGTTGCGTCCTTTGGCACTGGTCGACCAGGGGGCGCACCAAATCCCTAGTTTTCGGCGGGATGGTTTGCGTTTCCCCAGGTCGCCGAAGGGAGCGTGAAGGAATTTGGTGTCTGGGGCGGGAGTTAGAGCCCAAGCGCCGGCTTGATGGTCTGCTTCCAGGACAGCTCCAAGTCCTCCTTCCAGATGCGCCATGAGTGGGTGCCGGTGGCGCGCAGGTTGGCGTTGTATGGGATGTCGTTGGCCTTGAGCTTGACCAGCAGGTCGTGGGTGCAGGCGTTCATGGCGGCTTCGATCACGCCGCCCTCGACGATGAGGGTTTGGGCGTTCGCGGAGGCCTGGACGAAGTCCATGTCGCGGGTCTTGCGGAGGAAGCCGACGGTGTCACTTTCGGCGAAAAGGCCCGTTGCGCTGGAGATGTACAGCTTGGTGCCCTTGAGCTTCTCGGCGTTGACGAGGGCGTCGTTGTGTCGGTTGTACTCGCTGCCGGCGCGGCCCCACATCTCCTCGGGCTTGGCGCCGCCGCGGTTGACGGTGAGGTTGACCCAGCCGTTCGGGATGCCCGTCGAGGTAGCGGCGCAGCCGGAGAAGGAGCCGACGGCGGCGTAGCGTCCAGGGTTGTGCTCGGCAAGGAGGAGTGCTGAGGTGGCGGACATGGAGAACCCGACGACGGCGCGCTTGTCGTTGGCCTCGAGGTAGGGCTCGATGGCGTCGGGAAGCTCGGAGCCCAGGAACGTGGACCACAGCTGTTTGCCCTGCAGGTAGCGGGAGTTCGGCTCGTAGAGCCAGTCGATGTAGTAGGAGAACGCACCCGCCATCGGGATGACGACGTTGACCGGCTCGTCTTCGAAGACCTTCTTCACCACGGTGCCCGCTTGCGCGATCCAGTCAGTATCCTGCTCGGAGCCACCGGCGCCGTTGAGGAGGTAGACGGTGGGTGCGTCGGGTACGCCCGCGCGGATCACACCGACTGGGATGTCGCGTTCCATGGCGGGGGAGTAGACGCTGAGCTTCTCGGAGCCCTTGATGCCGTCGATGTTGGTGAACCAATACTGATCGCCGCCGCTGGGTTTTTGCGGTGCGGTTTCCAGCTTCTTTACGCGCGCGATGGCATCGTTTGTGGTTTCGGCACCCTCGGCTGTGGGGATGTCGGCGTCATCAAGCGTGGGTTCGGTGCTGTCTTCCTCTACGACTTCGACGACCGTCGTTTCCTCAACCTTGGTTGTGGTCGTGGTGGTCTTCGAGGAAGAGGTCGTCGTCGCCTCACTTATCGACGTCTCCTCTACGCTCTGGGCGGCAGAAATAGTCGTTGCCTGTTCGGATGGTGCAACGGCATACCAGCCTCCTGCAGCGATCGCGACGGCGGCGGCTCCGGCGATAGCTGGACGCGCAATATTCACGGGGTGCTCCTCAACTATTTGTAGGTGGTGAAGGTGGTCCTTCAAGCATTCTATTAAAGTGTCCGATATTGAAGCGAAAACGTTACAAGCAACGTATTCTATGGGGCGTGACTAAAGAGCATTATGACGTTGTTGTCCTCGGCGCTGGCCCTGGTGGCTATGTCGCCGCCATCCGAGCAGCGCAGCTGGGCCTGAAGGTTGCGGTCATTGAGAAGCAGTACTGGGGAGGTGTGTGCCTCAACGTTGGGTGTATCCCGTCGAAGTCGTTGATTAAGAACGCGGAGATCGCCCACATCTTCAACCATGAAGCGAAGACGTTCGGCATCAAGGGTGATGTCGAGTTTGATTACGAAGACGCCCACAAGCGCTCCCGCAAGGTCTCCGAGAAGATCGTTGGTGGCGTGCATTACTTGATGAAGAAGAACAAGATCCAGGAAATCCACGGTCTTGGCTCCTTCACCGATTCCAACACGATCGAGATCACCGAAGGCGATGACAAGGGCAAGACCGTCACCTTCGACAACTGCATCATCGCGACGGGCTCCGTCGTGCGCACTCTGCCAGGCATCGAGCTGAGCAAAAACGTTGTGTCCTTCGAGGAGCAGATCCTCAACGAGGATGCGCCGAAGTCCATGGTCATCGTGGGTGCCGGTGCTATCGGCATGGAGTTTGCGTACGTGCTGTCCAACTACGGCGTGGATGTCACCGTTATCGAATACATGGACCGCGTTCTGCCGAACGAGGACAAGGACGTGTCCAAGGAGATCGCGAAGGCGTACAAGAAGCTCGGCGTCAAGCTCATGACCGGCCACGCAACCACCGCGGTGCGGGACAACGGTGACTCGGTCGAGGTGGACGTCAAGAAGAATGGCACCGACAAGACTGAAACGCTCACCGTTGAGCGCGTCATGATCTCTGTCGGCTTCGCCCCGCGCGTCGAGGGCTACGGCCTGGACAAGGCTGGTGTCGAGCTCACCGAGCGTGGCGCCATCGCTATCGACGACCGCATGCGCACCAACGTAGACGGCATTTACGCCATCGGCGACGTCACCGCGAAGCTGCAGCTCGCGCACGTTGCGGAGGCGCAGGGCATCATCGCCGCCGAGACCATCGCGGGTGCCGAAACCCTCGAAATCGAGGACTACATGATGACGCCGCGCGCCACCTTCTGCAACCCTCAGGTCGCCTCCATGGGCTACACCGAGGAGCAGGCGAAGGAGAAGTGGCCCGACCGCGAGATCAAGGTTGCGACCTTCCCGTTCTCTGCGAACGGCAAGGCAGTCGGCCTGGCTGAGACCGCGGGCTTCGGCAAGATCGTCGCCGACGCCGAATACGGCGAGATCCTCGGCGCACACCTGGTTGGCGCCAACGTTGCCGAGCTGCTGCCGGAGGTCGTCCTCGCCCAGCGCTTCGACCTCACCGCTGGCGAAATCGCCCGCTCTATCCACATTCACCCAACCCTGTCTGAGGTGCTGAAGGAAGCGGCCCACGGCATCGAAGGCCACATGATCAACCTGTAGCCTTTTTCTTCTCGACGCCCGGTCCCGCCTGTTGGTGGGACCGGGTTTTGCGCTGTGTGGGTGGGGTTCTCGCTCAGTTGCCCTGCCTTCGCGCCTTCTTACATTGCTCCGGTCGAGGAGTTAAAGGAGTGCGATGCTGGTCGCCTCTTTTGGCCAACCCCGTCCGATTTTTACCGACCTGCATCGCACGCTTCTAAGCGCACGCTTCGAACGTTTTGGGGCGCGCTGACGGGGTAGTAAAAGGACCGCTCACCCTCCCATTTCCCGATGTTTGAAGCAGACTCTTGACTACCGACCTTTGGGGGTAGTTCGAAGATTTTATAGACGTTACGCGCAGGTCGTGAGTAACATCACAAATTAGGTTTACCTTGGTTTGTTCTCATACTGAATATGTGCAGGGTGTCGCCATGCTTAAAATTTCGAAAATTTGCCAAGCGCGTCCGGGCGGTGAATTTTGGGTGAAAATCAGGCGAAAGAAACATGCTCTGACTAGGCAATAGTGAAGAATGGTGCCTAAAGTGGTTGTGACACTGGAGGTGCCATGACTGTACAAAAAACAGACCGTGAAGCAATTCGTCACGGAAAAATTACTGAGAAGCCGCTACGAGAGCGGCCAGGGTTCCCAACATGGGCAGTAAAGCTCGAGATGGCCATCACTGGCCTCATCTTCTCGCTCTTCCTTCTTGTTCACATGGTGGGCAACCTGAAGATTTTCATGCCGCTTAAGGCTGATGGCGGCGCACACATTGATGACTACGGCGAGTGGTTCCGCACGTTTGGTGAGCCACTGTTCCCGCGCGGGGGATTCCTGTGGATTCTCCGTATCGTCCTGCTGACCTGCCTGATCCTGCACGTGTATGGTGCGTTCACTCTGAAGAAGCGTTCCGCCGAGTCGCGCGGTACGTTCAAGCGCACGAACCTGATGGGAGGCTGGCAGTCCACCGCTACGCGTTGGATGCTGGTGACCGGCGTCATCCTGCTGCTGTTCATCATCTTCCACATCCTGGATCTGACCGCGGGCACGGTTGTTGCTTCTGAGCAGTTCGTTCATGGCAATGTTCGTGACAACCTGATTGCAACCTTCGCTCCTGAGCGTTGGTACGTGACCCTGTTCTACCTGGTTGCCATGCTGGCGCTGCTGCTGCACCTGACGCACGGTGTGTACTTGGCAGTTTCTGACCTTGGATGGCTCGGCGAGCGTGGGCGCGGCGTAATGGTCGTGTTGGGGTACGTACTGCCGTTCATCGTTGTTCTTGGAAACGTCATCATGCCACTGGCCATCATGGCTGGTCTTATCCCGGGGTACACCCGCTAACGGCTGATTAGGAGAAACTTTAATGACTACCTCTTTGAACCAGACGCAGGACGAGGTGTTCCGCCAGCCGGAGTCCTCGGCTCCTGGCGTCACCATTGGCCGCATTCTTGATAATGCAATGCCGGACCGCCACAAGGTCCGGATGAAGGACATGTGGGAGTACCAGAAGGACCACATGCAGCTGGTGTCCCCACTGAACCGTCGCAAGTTCAAGGTGCTCGTTGTGGGCACGGGCTTGGCTGCCGGTGCTTCTGCCGCCGCATTGGGCGAGCTGGGCTACCAGGTACAGGTCTTCACGTACCATGACGCTCCTCGTCGTGCACACTCCATTGCAGCGCAGGGTGGCGTCAACGCTGCTCGCGGCAAGAAGGTTGATAACGACGGCGCGTACCGCCACGTGAAGGACACTGTCAAGGGTGGCGACTACCGCTGCCGTGAGGCTGACTGCTGGCGCCTGGCCGTCGAGTCGGTCCGCGTGATTGACCACATGAACGCGATTGGTGCTCCGTTCGCGCGTGAGTACGGTGGCTCCCTGGCTACCCGTTCCTTCGGTGGTGTGCAGGTCTCCCGTACCTACTACACCCGTGGCCAAACGGGCCAGCAGCTGCAGCTGTCCACCGCTTCGGCGCTGCAGCGTCAGATCCACTTGGGCAACGTTGAGATCTTCACGCACAACGACCTGATCGATCTGATCATTACTGAGGAAGACGGCAAGAAGCGTTGCCGCGGTATTGTTACCCGCAACCTGATTGACGGCTCCCTGACCCCGTTCACCGGCCATGCTGTTGTGCTGGGTACCGGTGGTTACGGCAACGTGTACCACAAGACCACGTTGGCGAAGAACTCGAACTCCTCCGCGATGATGCGTGCGCACGAGCTTGGTGCGTACCTGGCGTCGCCGGCGTTCATTCAGTTCCACCCGACCGGCCTGCCGCTGAACGCGAGCTGGCAGTCGAAGACGACGCTGATGTCCGAGTCCCTGCGTAACGACGGCCGCATTTGGACCCCGAAGGAAAAGGGTGACGACCGCGACCCGAACACCATTCCAGAGGACGAGCGCGATTACTTCCTGGAGCGTCGTTACCCGGCGTTCGGTAACCTCGTGCCGCGTGACGTTGCGTCTCGTGCTATTTCGCAGCAGCTTAACGCCGGTTTCGGTGTTGGCCCGCTGCACAACTCGGCGTACCTGGACTTCAAGGATTCCATCGAGCGCCTCGGTGAGGACACTATCCGTGAGCGTTACGGCAACCTCTTCGAGATGTACGAGGACTCCACCGGCGAGAACCCATACAAGGCTCCGATGCGTATTGCGCCGACGGTGCACTTCTCCATGGGTGGCCTGTGGACCGACTTCAACGAGATGACGTCTATCGACGGCCTCTTCGCAGCCGGTGAGTGCTCCTGGACCTACCACGGTGCGAACCGCCTGGGCGCGAACTCGCTGCTGTCCGCATCGGTCGACGGCTGGTTCACCATTCCGTTCACGGTGCCGAACTACCTGGCGGATCACCTGAACGAGCCGGTGTACGGCGAGGACGCTCCGGCATCCGTCGAAGCCGTTGAGCGTGCGCAGAAGCGCATTGACAGCCTGATGAACATCAAGGGCTCCGACCCGCACGGTCCGGAGTACTACCACGTCAAGCTGGGCGAGATCCTCTACCTGCACTGTGGCGTGGCACGTACCGCGGACAGCCTGCGTGAGGGCATCGACAAGATCCGCGCACTGCGCGATGACTTCTGGGCGAACCTCCACATCCCAGGCCGCGCTGATGAGATGAACCAGGTCCTCGAGGCTGCGCTTCGACTGGTTGACTACATCAACCTCGGCGAGCTGATGTGCATCGACGCACTTGACCGCGACGAGTCCTGTGGCGCTCACTACCGCATGGACCACCTCACCGAAGACGGCGAGGCCCGCCGTGACGACGAGAACTGGTGCTTCGTTTCCGCATGGGAGACCGTGGGCAACGACCAGTTCGTGCGTCACGCCGAGCCACTGTACTTCGATTCGATCCCACTGATGACGAGGAACTACAAGTAATGAAACTGACACTTGAGATCTGGCGTCAGGCCGGACCCGATACTGAAGGCCACTTCGAGACCGTCGAGGTGCCGGACGCAGTTGAGCAGATGTCCATCCTGGAGCTGCTCGACCACGTCAACAACCAATTTGTTGAGGAAGGCAAGGAGCCTTTCACCTACGCTTCTGACTGCCGCGAGGGCATCTGCGGTACCTGTGGCCTGACCATCAACGGTCGCCCGCACGGTGCGGACCAGAACGTCCCTGCATGTCTGCAGCGCCTGGTGAACTACAACGACGGCGACACCCTCAAGATTGAGCCGTTCCGCTCCGCTGTGTTCCCGGTAATCAAGGACCTCGTGGTTGACCGCTCCGCGCTCGACCGCGTGATGCAGCAGGGTGGCTACATCTCCGTCTTCCCGGGTACCGCCCCGGACGCAGACACCCTGTCCGTCAACCACCACGACTCCGAGCTTGCGCTCGACTACGCAGCCTGCATCGGCTGTGGCGCTTGTGTGGCTGCGTGCCCGAATGGCGCCGCGCACCTGTTCACTGGTGCTAAGCTGAAGCACTTGAAGCTGCTGCCACTGGGCAAGCTGGAGCGCAGCCGTCGTGCACGCAAGATGATCGACGAGTTGGAAACCAACTTCGGTCCTTGCTCCCTGTACGGCGAGTGCGCAGACGTCTGCCCTGCAGGCATTCCGCTGGACGCGGTCGGCGCGATTAACGCCGAGCGTGCTCGCGCGGCTGTCCGTGGCGGCGACGACTAAACAGAGAATAAAACGAGGAAGGAAACAACGATGGCGTCCCAACATGCTGTAGCTGATATCCGCAGTGAATCGTTCCCTGAGTACGAGGGCAAGATTCAGGACCTGTACGTCGAAGGCTACGACCCGGTGTCGTACTCCGCGCCGCACTCTTCGCTGCTGCGCTACTCCACGTGGGTAGCGATGGGCCTGATCTTGGCGTCACTGTTCGGTATGGGGCTTGCCATCTGGGGCGCAACTGTTGGCACGTACGGGTATGGTGCGTCTGCTGAGGTCAGCAGCCAGCTCATCCTGTACGGCCTCGTAGAGGCGGTTGTGACGTTAGCACTCGGCGCGTTCCTCATCGTGAAGGGTCGCGCGGCCTACCGTCAGTACCGCGAGCAAACCGGTCGCGTCAACTAGCGGCTACCTCCAGGTCTCCCCGTCACCACGCTCAATATGGTGGCGGGGAGATTTTTGCTTTAATCAAGTGCATGGCTACACACGCGTTAATGGAGCTCACCGAGGCGGACGAACAGCGCCGCAGGACACTGCGGAAGTACAAGATCGGGGTGACGGCCCTGCTTGGGCTGATGGCCGTGATCTTCCTGACGTGTTCGTGGTGGCAGTCGCAGGGTACCGCGCCGTTGTGGGTGGGGTACGTGCGCGCGGCGGCGGAGGCCGGGATGGTTGGCGGGCTGGCGGACTGGTTCGCGGTCGCGGCGATCTTTAAGCATCCGATGGGGCTGCCTATCCCGCACACGGCCCTGGTGCCGAACAAGAAGGACCAGGTGGCTGACGCGCTGAGTGACTTCGTGAGTGAGAACTTCCTCAACGCGGAGACCATCACCGAGAAGGTGATGGCGGCGGGCATCCCGGAGCGTGCCGGAAGGTGGTTGTCGCTTGAGAAGAACGCGAAGCGGGTGTCGGAGGAGGTCGGCAAGTTTACGGTCAAGGCCGTCGAGGCGGTCGACCCTGCGGAGGCTGAGGAGTTCCTCAACTCGCAGGTCATTGACCGGTTCGCGGAACCGATCTGGGGCCCGCCGATCGGGCGCGCGCTGGAGGGCTTCATCGCGGACGGCAAGATCGAGCCGGTGGTCGACGACATCGTCGCCTGGGGCAACGAGCGCCTCGTCGGCATGGAGGACGCCATCGTCCGCACCATCGATGAGCGCATGCCCGCTTGGGCGCCGAAGTTCGCCAAGGACCTGGTCGGTGCGAAAGTTTATAACGAGCTGGTGGCGTTCATGACGGACGTCGATAAGGACAAGGACCACGAGGCTCGCCGAGCTATTCGACGCCAAATCAACCAGTTCGCGCAGGACCTGCAGTTCGACGGCGCCATGATCACACGCGTGGAGGAGCTGAAGGCGGACGTGATGGCGTCGAATGCGGTGCAGAACGCGGCCGCCGGGCTGTGGGGGCAGGTGTCGGCGGCGATTATTGAGTCGGCGTCGGACCCGGAGAGCATGGTGCGTCGAAAGATAGCGCTGACGGTGCACGAGTGGGGCGAGAAGCTTGTCAACGAACCCGAGACACGGCAGGCGGCCGAGCGCAACCTGCAGAAGTGGACGCACTTCGCGGCGGAGAACGGCGCGGGGCAGATCGTCGGCATTATTTCGGAGACGATTCAGAAGTGGGACGGGCAGGAAGCGGCCGACAAGATTGAGCTGATGGTGGGCAAGGACCTGCAGTACATTCGTGTCAACGGCACCATCGTAGGTGCATTAGCTGGACTTGTTATATACGCTGTGTCACAGTTGCTGTTTTTCTAAAAGGAGAAGGATTATGTCTGAGAACAATTCTGGTCTGCGCGATATTGCGGATGCGTTGCTGGTTGCTGGGCAGTCGGTCGGAGAGGCCGTCGGCAAGCTGGGCGGCGATGTGACTGAGCAGCTGAAGCAGGCTGTGGACAACGCTCGTAGCACGTTTGACGGTGCGGGCGACGACAAGGAGCTCAAGGACGCAGTGTCCTCCTTTGCGAGCGACGCCGAGTCCATCGTGCGCAACATCGGCGACTCCGCCGAGGCCGGCGAGGCTAAGGATGCGTTCAAGCTGGTCGCTGAGGAGATCCGCGACGCGTTCGGCAACATCGACGCTGATGACGCGAAGCAGCGCATCGAGTCCGTGGTTGCGCGTGTGCAGGAGCGCGTCGCTGACCTTGGCGGCAAGAAGTAATGTCCCTCACTGCTGAGCAGTTGATCATGTCGCTGCCCGTGATGGCGAACGCGCTGCTGTTTTGGGTGCTGGCCATCGCGGGCATTGTGGCGGCGGTGATGGCGGCGTCGACGCGCCCGGACGCGTTTGAGGCGGCGGGGCGTCAGTCGAAGGGCACGTGGGTGGCCATTCTGGCCGGTTCCGCGTTTGCCTGCATGCTGTCGTTGCCGTTCGTGGCGTGGATTGGCGCGGTCGCTATCGGTGTGTACTACTTCGATGTGCGGCCGCAGATCAACAACATTTTGCGGGGGAATTACGGCTGGTAAGCAGGCCTACTGCTGGTAGGCCTGAAGTTCGGCGAAGTCCACGTTGTGGCCCTGCATGGTAACGCGGAGGCCGCCGGGGACGACGTCGAAGCCGGTGATGCGCATCGTCTGGTCGGTGTACTCGGCCACGCCGTTGGTGAGGGCCTCGGTAATCGCGGAGGAGATCTCATCCGGCAGCGTGTTGCCGAACAGCGAGGTGTCGACGGCCTGGACGGAGAACCCTCCGGCGTCGTCAATTTCGGGGTGAAGTGAAACCGCAGCGGCGCCACCGCTGAACTCGACGGTGAAGGTGCCGTCCTCGGGGGAGGTGGTCACCTCGGACACGTTGATGAGCGCGGAGAGGAAATCGCTGCCGATGTTCTGCTGCAGCTGCGTGTTCAGCATCGCGCGCACGAACTCACTCGGGACCTCGGTAGTTGCGGTTAGGGTGTCCGCGACGGACTTGCCGCTGGCGTCAACCTTGATGGAGTCCATCTCCACAGTGGAGGCTGGCTGGCCGGTGGTTTCGTCGCCGTTGACCACCAGTGTGGATGGCGTGGTCACCGTGACGTGCGGGATGGTGCCGCGCAGCATGCCCAGCGTCAGGGGGGAAGCGCCGAAGGAAACCTCGGTGCCCTCCGGGGCTTGATCGCGCATCTGGCTGCCGATGTAGGCGCGTGAGCCGGCCTCGGCGGCGATGAACAGGACCAGGATGGCGGCGAGGATGCCGATCAGGACTTTCCAGACGGTTTTCATGCGCACTAGTGTAGCGACTCACCTTTGGGCGCCACAGCCGCCCAGTCGACGGTGACGGTGTTGTCGCTGAGCCGACGGCGCACCGGGGTGATCGGCCAGTCGCGGGCAAGGGCCTCGCGGGCGTGGCGCCACCGCACCCGGGGGCCGTGCGGCTCCCAGCCGGCGGCGTGTTCCCAGGCGGAGTCGGCGTCGCGAAGAAAGTCGTGGATGGGCTCGCCCGGGACGTTGCGGTGGATGAGCGCCTTCGGTAGGCGTTCGGCGAGGTCGCTGGGCGTCGAAATGTCGAATGGGTCCCAGGACAGGGTGAGCGTTTGGGGGCCGGTGGCGTCGAGAAGCACCCAGGTGCTGCGGCGGCCGAGCTCGTCACAGGTGCCCTCGATGAAGAGACCGCCGGGGGCGAGCTTAGAGGTGACGGTGCGCCACACGTCGGGGACTTCCGCGACGTCGTACTGGCGCAGCACGTTGAACGCGCGCACAAGCTGCGGTTGGTAACCGGCGAGCTCGAAGCCGCCGAGCTCGAAGCGGACGCCGTCGCGCGGCGGAAGTACCCGCTCGGGGTTGATCTCCAGGCCCACGACCTCGACGTTGGGGTTGATGCGCCGCAGCCAACCCGCCCACTCACAGGTGGTGGTGTGGGAGGCGCCGTAGCCGACGTCGAGCGCTAGTGGGGTTCCTTCGCGCAAAAGCGAAATGACCCGCGCGTTGTGGCGGGTCCATCGATCGCAGCGTCGCAGCCGGTTGATGCCGGTCGTGCCCCGGGTGATCACCCCGTAGGGCTGCCCGTGGCCCGCCTGCGAGCGCAGATTGTGGTGATGCTTAGAGATTGTTGGTGATCCATTCCTCGGTGAGCTTCGCCTCGTTCTCGACGATCTCCTCGAGCGCCTCAGCAACCTTCGGCTCCAGCGCAGCGCCCATGAACGGGATGTCTACCTTTGCCTCGTTGTCGTAGGCCAGGGAGGTGGTGTCGCCGTTGTCGGTCAGCGTGATCTCGCCGCCGAAGTCGACCGGGGTGCCCTTGACGTCACCGGTGAAGGTGATCGGGTCCGTGCCGGTGTTGACGGTGCGCTTCAGCTTCAGGTCCTGCGAAATCATGGCCTGCGCTGCCTCAGGCAGGATGGACTTCGGCAGGATCTCGAAGAGGACGGCAGTGGAGCCGTCGAACTCGTGGAGCTCGCCCGGTTCGGGGGAGAGCTTCTCCGCGATGAACGCCCAGTAATCCTTGCTTGCGAAGGCGTCGCGCACCTTCTGGGCAGGATGGTTGATGGTTACGGTGATTTCACTACGTGCAGTCATAGTGAACAGACTACCGTTGATGGGGTGTCTGATACATCTTTTGCCTCAATGACAACTCTGCGCGTCGGCGGCACCCCCGCTGATGTGATCCGCTGCGACACCGCCGAGGACCTCGCTGCGACGGTCGCGCGTCTCGACGCCGCAGGCGCGCCGCTGCTCGTCGTGGGCGGCGGCTCCAACTTGGTGGTCGCCGACGGCCCGCAGGCAGTCACTGCTGTGCTCGTGCGCAACGCCGGCATCGAACTTATCGACGCCACCACCCTCCGCGTCGGCGCCGGCACCGTGTGGGACGACGTGGCTGCGTACGCCGTCGAGCACGGCCTGGCGGGCATTGAGGCCCTGTCCGGCATCCCGGGCTCCGCGGGTGCCACGCCGGTACAGAACGTGGGGGCCTACGGCGCCGAGATCGCTGACGTGCTGCACCGCGTCCGCCTGTGGAACCGAGAGACCGGCGTGGACGAGTGGGTTACCCCGGAGTCGTTGGAGCTGGCATACCGCTACTCCAACCTGAAGTTCACCCACCGCGCCGTGGTCCTCGAGATCGAGCTGAAACTGACGAAGTCGGACCTGTCGGCGCCGCTGCGCCACCTCGGCGGCAAGCGGGTCCCACTCGCGGAGGCACGCGCATCCGTCCTGGAGACGCGCCGGGCGAAGGGCATGGTGCTCGACTCAGCCGACCACGACACCTGGTCCGCGGGCTCCTTCTTCACCAACCCGGTGGTGGACGCCTCGGTCGCAGATGTGATCGGTATTGAGGGGATGCCGCGCTACCCACAGGAGGACGGGCGTGTGAAGCTCTCCGCCGCCTGGCTCATCGAGCGCGCCGGGTTCCCCCGCGGCTACCCCGGCGAGCACGCCCCGGCCCGCCTGTCCACCAAGCACACCCTGGCGCTCACCAACCGGGGCAACGCGAAGGCCGACGACATCGTGGCGCTCGCCCGCGACGTGCAGGCCGGCGTGGAACGCGCCTTCGGCGTCCGGCTGGTGCCGGAGCCGGTGTGGGTCGGGATGTCGATTTAGTCACCTACAAGCGGGACAGTAGCTCCTCCTGCACCTTGCGGCGCGACAGCTTGCCCAGCTGGTCCTTCGGCAGTTCCTCGAAGTGGTAGAAGGTACGCGGCACCTTGTAGCGGGTGAGGTTCTTGCGCGCGAAGTCCTTCAGGCCCTCCGGGTCGAGTGGGGCGCCGTCGCGAAGCGTGACGCAGGCGACGACGTCCTCTGAGCCGTCCTCGCGTGGGCGGCCGACGACGGCGACGTCGACAACATCGGGGTGGGTGCGCATGACGGTTTCCACCTCGGCGGGGTAGACGTTGAAGCCGCCGGTGATGATGAGCTCCTTGAGGCGGGAGACGAGCTTGATGAAGCCGTCCTCCTCCATGACGCCGAGGTCGCCGGTGCAGAACCAGCCGTCGTGGAAGGCCTGCTCGGTGGCTTCCTTGTTGTTGAGGTAGCCGGAGAAGACCTGCGGGCCGCGGGCGAGGATCTCGCCGGGCTCGCCGTAGGGCATGTCCTCGTCCAGGTTGTCGGGGTTGACGATGCGGATCTCGGTGTCTGGGAAGGGGATACCGATGTAGCCCGCGCGGCGGTCCGCGGTGCCTGGGTTGCCGATCAGGATCGGGGAGGTCTCGGTCAGGCCGTAGCCTTCGACGAGGTGTCCGCCGGTGACGCGTTCCCACGCCTCGATGGTTTCCACAGGCAGGGAGGCCGCGCCGGAAAAGCCGGTGTTGACGCCCTCGATGTTGAGGCCTTCGTTGTTGGCGGCGTCGATAATTCGCTCGAACACGGTGGGCACGCCGGGGATGAAGGTGGGCTTGAACTTCTTGATGGAGCTCATGACAAGGTCCATCTTTGGCGCCGGGAGCAGGTCCACTTCGGAGCCGATGAGCACCGTGAGCGTGAGCGAGAAGGTCAGGCCGTAGGCGTGGAAGAACGGGAGGGTGGCCAGCATGCGCTGCTGCTGCGTGGACTGCAGGTCCTTGACCCAGGCGACGCCCTGCCACGCGTTGGCGTGCAGATTCTTGTGCGTGAGCACCGCGCCCTTGGGCTCTCCAGTGGTGCCGGAGGTGTAGAGGATGAGCGCTGGGTCGTCGGGGGCGATGTCGGCCTCGGTGGCCAGATCGTCGCCCTCGCCGCCGATGGCGGAGCCGAGCAGCGTCTCCCACGGCACCGTCTTGAGTACGGTGTTGGAGCTTTGCACGGTGAGCTGCTCGCGGGCGTTGCGGATCTTCGCAATCGGGATGCGCAGCGCGAGCTGCTGCAGCTTCGGCATCGCCTTGGTCATGTCGACGGAGATGACCGTCTCCAGGTCTGTGGTGGCGCGCAGCGTTTCGAGGGTGTCGGCCGCCTTGTCCCAGGCGATGGCCACGCGGGCACCGTGGTTCTGGAACTGTGGGCGAAGCTCGTTCGCGGTGTAGAGCGGGTTGTGCTCGACGACGACGCCCCCAAGCTTCTGCACCGCGAAGAACGCGATGACGTGCTGCGGGCAGTTCGGCAGCAGGATGGCTACGCGGTCACCCTTGCGCACGCCGAAGGCCTTGAGCCCGGCGGCGGCGCGACGGACTTCCTTGTCCAGCTCGGCATAGGTCATGGAGCGGCCGAAGAACCTGGTTGCCGGTTTGTCTGCGTTGCGTTCCAGGTTGTCGTCGTAGATGCCTGGCAGTGTAGTGAACCCGTACTCGAGCGAGTGCGCGGTCCACTCGGGGTAGTACTGCAGCCATGGCTTTGTGGTGTTTGCGTCCAAGGTCATGGCCCTACCCTACGCTACCGTAACCTATTGTGTGGACTGCAGCATGGCGACCAGTTCCTGCTGGACCGCGCGGCGTCGGACCTTGCCGGTCTGGTCCCGGTTCAAGTCCTCGAAATGGTAGAAGGTGCGCGGCACTTTGTAGCGGGTCAGACGCTGGCGAGCGTGCTCCTTCAGGCCTTCCGGATCGAGCGGGGCGCCGTCGCGAAGTGTGACGCACGCAACGACGTCCTCGGAGCCGTCCTCGCGCGGGCGGCCGACGACGGCGACGTCCTCGACGTCCGGGTGGGTGCGCACGGCCTCCTCGACCTCGTCCGGGTACACGTTGAAGCCGCCCGTAATGATGATTTCCTTGATGCGGGCCACCAGGCGGATGAAGCCGTCGGGCTCCATGACGGCCATGTCGCCGGTGCGGAACCAACCGTCGTGGAAGGCCTGCTCGGTGGCCTCTGGGTTGTTGAGGTAGCCGGAGAACACCTGCGGGCCGCGCGCGAGCAGCTCGCCGGGCGCGCCGTCGGGCATGGTCTCGCTGGGGTTGTCCGGGTTGGCAATGCGGATGTCGGTGTTCGGAAACGGCACGCCGATGTAGCCGGGGCGCCGGTTGCCGTCGAGGGGGTTGCCGCACAGGATCGGGGAGGTCTCGGTCAGACCGTAGCCCTCGATGAGCTGCCCGCCGGTGACGCGTTCCCACAGCTCAATGGTGCTTTGCGGCAGGGTTGCGGCGCCGGAGATCGCGCTGTGGAAGGAGGAGAGGTCCACATTCTTTTCGACGGCCCACTGCGCAATCCGCTCGTATAGCAACGGCACGCCGGGCAGGAGGGTCGGGCGAGTCTTCAGAATGGCCTGCTGGTAGAGCTTCGGCTTCGGCGCCGGGACGAGCACGATCTGGCCTGCGACGGTCAGTGGGAACCCGTAGTTCAGGGCCAGGCCGTAGATGTGGAACATTGGCAAGATGGCGAGCACCTTCTCGTTGACGGCGCCCCAGTCCTTGACCCACTGTGCGCCGGCGACCAGGACGGAGAGCACGTTGGCGTGCGTCAGCGGCACGCCCTTGGGGGTGCCGGTGGTGCCGGAGGTGTACAGGATGAACGCGGTGTCGGACTGTGCGATGGTCGGCAGGTTCGTTGGTGTGGCGGGCTTCGCCACGAGGGATTCCCACGCGATCGCCTTCGGCGCTGGTGTGTGCAGTTCCTCGCGCTGGGCGCGCACCGACCCGAGCGGGACCTTGAGTGCGAGCTGCAGGTGGCGGGGCATGGCGTCGATAAGGTTGACGGCGATGACCGTCTCGAGCGCCGTCGTTTCCTGCAGCGTGTGGAAGGTCTCGGCCTCCCGGTCGAACACGATGGCCACGCGCGCGCCGTGGTCCAGGAACTGTTTCTCCAGCTCGTAGGCGGTGTAGAGCGGGTTGTGCTCGATGGCGACGGCCCCGATGCGCAGGATCGCGGTGATGGCGATGACGTGCTGCGGGCAGTTCGGCAGTGCGATAACAACGCGGTCGCCGGGTGCCACGCCGAGGCGCTGCAGGGCGGCAGCGAGGCGGTTGACCTGCTCGTTGAGGGCTTGGTAGGTGAGTGTTTTGCCCATGAACCAGGTGGCGGTGCGGCCCGGGTGGGTGGTTGCGGCGGTATTGAACAGGCTGACGAGGGTGTCGCTGCCGACGATCGGGTTCGGGTCGGTCCATTCGGGGTAGTGTGCGAGCCAGGCTTTGGTTTCGTAGGCGCCCATGAACACTCCTTTGTTAGCTAGTCGAAAGTAGGTGAGGGAAAGTATAACCTACGGGTTGGTAGGTTTTGCTAGTTTTCCACATCAGGTACGCTCGTGAGCCATTGGGGAAACACAAGGGGGGATTCCATTGACCACATTTTTCGACGCCACCACTGACCTCACACCGCCAACCGGCCTCGACCAAAGCAACCTGGTCGATCCCGTGAAAGCACCGCCGAAACAGGGCTGGCGCAAACTTGTCCACAGCGCCAGCCGCGGCCGCATCAACCCGGGGCGCTCCCGCGCCCAAGCCGAACGCGACGAACTCATCGACGCCATCCGTGCACCCCTGCGCGGCGACTACCGGATTGCCGTCATGTCGCTGAAAGGGGGCGTCGGCAAGACAACAACAACCATTGCTCTCGGCGGCGTCTTCGCCGAAACCCGTGGCGACCGCGTCATCGCTATCGACGCCAACCCGGACCTCGGCACGCTCGCGCAACGCGCCACCGCCAACTCACCCGCCACCATCCGTGACCTCCTGCTCGCGCAGGACACCTCGCGGTACCCGCAGGTCCGGGCATTTACCAACCAGGCCAGCTCACGCCTCGAAGTCATCGGCTCCGAACGCGACCCGGCCGTTAGCGAAGCCTTCTCCGAACTTGATTACCGCAAGGCCATCGACATCCTGCAACACCACTACAACGTCATCCTCACCGACTGCGGCACCGGCCTCATGCACTCCGCCATGGCCGGCGTCCTCGACCTGGCCAACGCGCTCGTCCTGGTCACCTCGCCAGCCCTCGACGGCGCCCAGTCCGCCGCAGCTACCCTCGACTGGCTCAGCCTCCACGGCTACGACCAGCTCGCCTCCAATGCGGTCGTCGTCATTAGCGCGGGCGCGCCGGGCAAACCCACCATTGATATGGAGCGGCTCACCGAACACTTCGCTGCCCGCACCCGCGCCGTCCACGCCATCCCATACGACCGCCACCTCGCCGAAGGTGCCGTCGTCGATATGGACCGCCTCGCACCCGACACCCTGCGCGCCTACCAGCAGCTCGCCGCGACCGTCGCAGCCGACTTCGGGTCGTGGCACCGCCACGCCGTGATGTAATACGCTGGCGAGCATGCGCGTCGCCATGATTTCAATGCACACCTCGCCCCTCGAGCAGCCCGGCATCGGGGACGCCGGGGGGATGAACGTGTACATCCTCAACATCGCCCAGCAGCTCGCGCGCCAGGGCATCGAAGTCGACGTGTTCACCCGCGCCACGCGCCCCAGCCAGCCACAAATCGCCGAGGTCGAGCCCGGCTTCCGGGTCATCCACATCGTCGCCGGCCCCTACGAAGGCCTGCCCAAAGAGGAACTGCCCACGCAGCTCGCCACGTTCGCCGGCGGCATCGTACAGTTCTGCCGAATTTACGACGCCCACTACGACATCATCCACGCCCACTACTGGCTCTCCGGCCAGGTCGGCTGGCTCCTCGCCGAACTTAGCGACGTCCCCCTCATCTACACCGGCCACACCTGGGCCGCCGTCAAAAACGCCTACGCATCCGGTGCCGAAAGCTCCGAAAGCGAAGCCCGCCGCATCTGCGAACAACAACTCGTGGACAACGCCGACCGCCTCGTGGTCAACACCGAAGACGAAATCACCGAACTGTCCCGCCACTACGACGTCGACGCGGGCAAAATTGCCGTGGTCACTCCCGGCGCCGACACCGAGCTCTACACCCCCGGCACCAACCGCAACACCGAAATGTCGCGCCGCCATCTCGGCATCCCCGTCCACGCCAAAGTGGTCGCCTTCGTCGGCCGCCTCCAAGAATTCAAGGGGCCGCAGGTGCTCATCCGGGCCATCGGCAAACTGGTTCGCGACGGCGTCGACTACCCCCTGCGTGTCCTCATCTGTGGAGGCGCCTCGGGGGGCGGGGTGAGCGTCGATACGTACCAGCGCCTCGCCGAGGAAGAAGGCGTGGGCCACATCGTGCGCTTCCTCGGGCCGCGGCCGCCCCAAGAACTCGTGAACGTCTACCAAGCCGCCGACATCGTCGCCGTGCCCAGCTACAACGAGTCCTTCGGCCTCGTCGCCGTCGAAGCCCAGGCCACAGGCACCCCCGTGGTCGCCGCGGCCGTCGGCGGCCTGCCGATCGTCGTCGCCGACGGCCAAACCGGCACCCTCGTCCCCAGCCACGACCCCGCCGACTGGGCCAACGCCATCGGCACCCTCCTCCGCGACGACGACACCCGCATCGCCATGGGCCAAGCCGCCGTCGCCCAAGCCAGCAAGTTCAGCTGGCGCGAAAGTGCCCACGCCCTCACCGGCATCTACCAGGACACCCTCGACCACTTCGACCGCGGCCTCTGCGACCGGAAGGCCATCGGGAGCTAACTGCATGTTTGGGGGAGCCCGGTTTGGGCTGCGGCCAAGAGATTTTAATAACGTTCTGGTCGAGGTACTGGAAGCGTGTGATGCTGGTGGTTATTCAAAATAGGCATCGGGTCGGGTGAAATGTATTCAGAGTATGTAGCACCAATTATGACGTAAATACTGGTGGGACTGTGCTACGATCAAATCGAAAAGGATCGGACCGTTAATCTTTCGTTAAGGAGCTACTGTGCGGTATCGAGTTTTGGTTGAGGGTCTTCTGCTTGTCTTCGCTTTTGGCGCTGTAGGGACGCCGGTGAGTGTTGTGCAGGCTCAAGAGGCTGGAGAGCAGGTCAATGAGTTATATGAAGGTGGTGAGGAACAACATTGGGTGGATGAGTCTGATGGAAATGAACCGTACGATGAGGGGTTGGACTGGTTCACTACCAATAAAACTCCTACATACGACAATAGGATCGGTGCCTTATATTTCTCTGACGGATTAAAATCGGAGCGAACATGTACAGCCAACTATATTGGAGATTATTACTGGCTGACGGCTCGGCACTGTGTTGAGGATGAATTGAATTCAATTGGATTTATCCAGCAGTCTGATGGTGAATTTGCCGGGATTGAGTTAATTGAAATGGCTCCCGACCCGGAGCACGATCTTGCGCTCATACGTGTGGGAACTGGAATTAATGCTAGAAAATTTGAGTTGAGTGCGAGGCCGCCACGAGTGGGTGACGGCGTTCGAGTAATTGGCTATTCGGGGCAGGTTGGGCAGCGCAATAATTTTTCGTCGGCAGCAGACTTTCGTGTGGGGGTAGTTGATTACCTGGTTCATACCACCAGGGGAGACGTTTACTCCGATCAAGTGCGTTTAGACCCAACCGGCGACGCCAATTTGTGTCACGGTGACTCTGGTGCAGCGGTTTTTGCCGGGAATGAGATAGTTGGGGTTGCTTCGACTACTGAAATCCAGAATGATAGCTCTGGGCGGAAGCAGTGCATTGGGTCTGGATCGGCTGCAAAAATCGACTCGAATTTGGGTTGGATACAAAAAACGGTACAAAATCAAAGCTTGACTCAAGCTCAGAAGCACCGAGCTTGGCGGGGCGGTGTTACGGCGAAATTTAATCGTAAGTCCCTTGGTGTCCATGAGCGTTCGAAGCTCCCAGGCAGTTCTTGTGGGGGATCGTCGTGCGGAAAGTAAAGAAGATGCAGCGAAGATTTCTAGTGTGTGGCATGACTGCGTTGGTTACAGTTGTGCCTGGGGTTACCCACGGTGTTGGTGCAGCGGTTTCGGTTGACCAAACTGTGGGAGCAACAGTGGCGTCGAGCAAAACAGACAACGTGTTCGATTTCGCTGATGCTATGTGGTATGTATTCAAGCATCGTGAGGAGTCTGAAGAGATGAGCGAGGCGATGCGCTGGGGGGTGACATCAGAAGAAGAAGCAGCGAAGTGTCGTGAGCTGAAGAAGTCTCCAGTCCAGCCTGCAATTGGTGGCCCAATTTGTCCATCTCAGGCATATACGTCGGCAGACGTGGCCCTAGCGAAGTATGCCTCCACGTTTGCCAAAGGGTCGCCTATTTTGGCCTTGCGGATAGCTCTAGCGGTCTTGGCCGTTCTTGGTGGGGCTGCCTATGCGGTAGGTCCACATTTATCGAATTGGGGTGTTCCAGTCCCCTGGCTGTGATGACGTAAAAACCAACAGACTTAAAGGTTTTCGTACAACACCTCACAAAGATAAAGATGATGCCTTAACCGATCGCCACCGCACCGCCCCGGACTACCGCCCGATCGCCTCCACCGCCGCGGCGGCACCCCACTTGCCGAGCTGCTGCGCGTGGTGATCGACCGCACCTGAGACGTCGGCGGCGAGGCGTTGTGCCTGCTCAACAGTGCGGACCTGGCCGGCGCGCTGGGCGGCAACTTCGGCGTCACGTTGGGCGGCGGTGACGGCCTCGTCGAAGCCTTGCTTGCCGGTCTTGCTCGGTTTCAGTTCGGGGTTGTCCTGCATGATCTGGCCCATCAACGCCCCTTGCTCCTGGTTGAGTGGGGTGAAGTCGCCGTGGGGCGCGGTGGAATCGGGGAGTGCGAAGGCTTCGTTGACTTTGCCGTCGGGGACGTTGAAGGCGTCTTCGATGATGCGGTCGGCACGCTGGGCTTTGCCGAGGGGTCCTATGCCCATGGAGCTGACGCCGAGGACGGCGCCGTCGCGGGGGTCGTAGTTGATGCCGCCGGAGTCGCCGTGTTCGTAGCGCAGGCCCCAGGAGTAGATGCTGTTGCGGGAACGCGCGAGTTGGTGGCCGCAGGTGCGGCCGGTGGTGGCGCCGTCTTTGCAGATGGGCTGGCCGAAGTTGGAGGTGTCGAAATAGTTGTAGGGCAGGTTGCGGGTGTCCTGGATGTAGCGCAGTTCGCGGGGTGCGCCGTGGGCGTGGCCGTTGGCGTCGCGGGAAAAGGACATGCGGGTGGCTGGGGTGTCGGGGGCGGCGGTGACGACGCCCCAATCCGGGGTGTTGACGGTGTCCCAGAAGAACTGTGAGGGGAGGTAGACGTCGGCGTAGTCGGTGGAGGGTTTGAGGTTGGTTGGGGTGCCGATGGGGCGGTAGCTGGCGTCGATAGGCACTTCGACGCGGTGGGTGCGCATGACGTCGGTGGGCTCGTTGTCGACACCCTCGGAGAGGTCGAAGCAGTGGCCGGCGGTGAGCATGACGAGCTGGCCGTTGATGGTGCCGCTGAAGCCTTGGGAGCAGGACGCGGCGCTGGCGTGTTCGGGGATGGAAATTGTGTGATTGCCCACTCGCATTGTGGTCGGCGGCTGCTCCGGGAGGACGCGAAATGGCGCTCCAGGTGCGAGAAGTGCGGCAGTGAGCGCGGCGGCGACGGCGTTGGCGTGGATCATGAGACCCAACCTTAAAGAAAAATCATACGATTCGTGGCATGATTGGTGCCATGACGAATGGAAAGTTGATTCTTGTCCGTCACGGACAAAGTGAATGGAACAAGTCCAACCAGTTCACCGGCTGGGTCGATGTCAATCTGACCGAGCAGGGTGAGCAGGAAGCCGTCAACGCCGGTAAGTTGATGGCAGAAAAGGGCGTGCTGCCGGACATCGTGTTCACGTCGCTGCTGCGTCGTGCGATCCGCACCGCGAACATCGCGCTGAACGCTGCGGACCGTCACTGGATCCCAGTTGTGCGTAACTGGCGCCTCAACGAGCGTCACTACGGCAAGCTGCAGGGCCTGAACAAGGCCGAGATCCGTGAGAAGTACGGCGAGGACCAGTTCATGAGCTGGCGCCGTTCCTACGACACTCCGCCACCAGAAATCGACGCCGACAACGAGTACTCCCAGACCGACGACGTGCGTTACGCGTTCCTCCCAGAGGTGCCACGCACGGAGTGCCTGAAGGACGTTGTGGAGCGCTTCCTGCCGTACTACATCGACGTCATCCTGCCTGAGGTTCTCGACGGCAAGACGGTCATGCTGGCTGCGCACGGTAACTCGCTGCGCGCGCTGGTGAAGTACCTGGACAACATCTCCGACGATGACATCGCTGCCCTGAACATCCCGACCGGCATGCCGTTGGTCTACGAGATTGACAGCAAGGGCAAGGTGCTCAACCCAGGCGGCACGTACCTCGATCCGGAGGCGGCTGCGGCAGGTGCTGCTGCGGTTGCTAACCAGGGCCAGAAGTAAGTAGCCACATTGTCCCCGCTACTGGCGTTTTTAGGGGGCGTAGTTCTCGCAGCGCTTGCTGCACCGTTGGTGCGGCGGGCGCTGCGTTGGCGTTTACGCAACCGGGTTGATGGTGGTTCGGATTCCCGTAGGGCGGCCACGATTAGTGAGGTGCTGCAGCTGGCGGTGCAGGGCTCGCCGACGGGGATTGCGGTGATGAACCAGGAGGGCAAGGTGTTGCTCTCGAACGCGAGGGCGCACGATATGTCGCTGGTGTATGACCGCACGGTGCAGCCGGAGGTGTGGGACACCGCTCAGCAGGTCTTTGAGGATCAGGAGACGCACGTCCTTGACCTTGACCTGCCGATTCGCGCGACGGGGTCCCGCATTCGGAACGTGCGCGTGGTGGTCAAACCGCTGACGCTGACGGAGAACTCCTACGTGATTGCTTACAGCACGGACGAGTCGGAGAACGTGCGGATGGAGCACGCGCGCCGCGACTTCGTGGCGAACGTCTCGCACGAGCTGAAGACGCCGGTGGGTGGGATGGCGCTGCTCGCGGAGGCACTGCTGCAGGACCCGGATGACCCGGAGATGGTGGACTACTTCGGCACGAAGGTGCTGAAGGAGGCCCACCGGATGGGCGACATGATCACGGACCTGATTTCGCTGTCGAAGCTGCAGGGTGCGGAGGCGTTGCCTGAGATGTCGCCGGTGAGCCTCGACGAGGTGATTGACGACGCCATCACCCGCAACCACGTCACCGCCGAGGGCCGCAACATCGACCTGATCCGTGGGGAACCCACCGGGATTACGGTGATGGGGGACCAGTCGCTGCTGACGTCCGCGGTGAGCAACCTGGTGTCGAACGCCATTAACTACTCGCCGGACGGCCAGCCGGTGAGTATTACGCAGCAGGTGCGTATGTCCGGGAAGCAGAAGGTGGCGCTTGTGCGCGTCACTGACCGCGGGATCGGGATTGCACTGGAGGATCAGAAGCGCGTGTTTGAGCGTTTTTACCGCGTCGATAAGGCGAGGTCGCGCTCGACTGGGGGGACTGGCTTGGGTTTGGCCATCGTGAAGCATGTGGCGCAAAACCACGGGGGTACTATCAGAGTGTGGTCGCGCCCGGGGACCGGGTCGACTTTCACGCTCGAGTTGCCGATGTAGCTTTTGCAGGAGGGTTTCCCTAACCGTGTCTACGAAGATCCTGATCGTTGAAGATGAAGAGTCCCTGGCGGATCCGCTGTCGTATCTGCTGGAAAAGGAGGGCTTTTCCACGGTGTGGGCGGCCGACGGCCCCGCGGCGCTTGAGGCGTTCGAGGCCAACGACGTCGACCTTGTCCTGTTGGACCTGATGCTGCCGGGCATGAGCGGCACGGATGTGTGCCGGAAGCTGCGCGCGAGTTCGTCGGTGCCGATCATTATGGTCACGGCGCGCGATTCGGAGATCGATAAGGTGGTGGGCCTCGAGCTCGGCGCGGATGACTACGTGACCAAGCCGTACTCGACTCGCGAGCTCATTGCGCGCATCCGGGCGGTGCTGCGCCGCGGCGGGGAGTCGGCGGCGGAGGAAAAGGACGAGCCGAGCCGCGACGTACTCATCGGCGGCCGCGTCACTATGGACGTCGAGCGCCACAGCGTGCTTGTCGACGGCCAACCAGTCCGCATGCCGCTCAAGGAGTTCGACCTGCTGGAGTACCTGATGCGCAACGCCGGCCGGGTGCTTACGCGTTCCCAGCTCATCGACATGATCTGGGGCGCTGACTACGTCGGCGACACCAAGACCCTGGATGTGCACGTCAAACGGCTGCGTTCGAAGATTGAGGAGGAGCCGTCGAAGCCGAAGCAGCTGGTGACGGTGCGCGGCCTGGGCTACAAGTTCGAGGCCTGATCGCTGGCCGGGTGCGTGGTCTTCGCCTCACGGGGGAGTTTCGCGCGGGCGGCGCAGTGCGCGGCGAGGACCTCGTAGGGTTTCTCGCCGATGAGCTGCTGTAGCTCCTGCTTCATCGACTGCCACACGGGTGTACCGCCGGTGTGGCAGGCGGGCGCGTCGGTGCACCACCAGTCGAAGTCTTCGCCGCCGCCACCCCACTGGCGACGGTCGTACTCGCCGATGGTGGTGCGCAGGATCTCTTGGCCGTCGGCGCGTTCCTCCCAGGAGTCCTCTCGGGAAAACGGGACCTGCCAGCACACTTCCGGTTTGGAGCCGATGATGTTGCGGCCCTCCGCCATCGCCCACTGGTGCAGGGAGCAGCCCGGGCCGGTCTCGGCGCCGTTGCGGTTGGCGAAGATGCAGGCGCCATCCACCACGCGCGTCTTGATGTGTGGGCCGTCGTCCTCTTCTTCGGTGTCGTCCCATTCCAGCCAGGGCTCCAGGATGGTGGGGTCGGCGGCCGCGATGTAGGAATCGACGTCGCGGGGGCGCAGCTGCCAGTACTTCGCAGGCATCTCGGCGACCGCATTATAGAGGTCGTCGCGGTCCGTTTCGTCGGAGAGGTACGCGCCGTGGATGCAGCAGCCGACAACGGAGAAGTCCTCATCAATCCCGTGGCATTGCGGTGTGCCGAACCGGCAGGACCAGGTGGATTCCACCCACGTCAGGTCGATGCTGAAGTAGTGCAGCGGGTCCTCCGGGTGCATGAACACGAACCATTCGCGGGGGAAGTCGGTGGGCACTTCGCGTCCCGCGAGGATCGAGCGGCCGGCGGGGGATTCGGCGGGGAATCCGAGAAAAACTGGTTGATTCACACCAACACACCGTAGACGCACTACGCTGAGGGTGTGCGATTAGGTGTATTAGACGTAGGCAGTAATACGGTGCATCTCGTGGGGGTAGATGCCCGCAGCGGTGGCCGCCCCACCCCGATGAGTGACTGGAAGCAGCCGCTCCGGCTCGTCGAACTCCTCGACGACGAGGGCAATATTGAACCTCGGGGCGTCGACAAGCTTGTCGACGCCGTGGGGGAAGCCGCAGGTCTAAGCAGCAAGCTGAAGTGCGAAGAGTTCCTCGCCTTTGCGACGTCCGCCGTGCGCTCGGCAACGAACTCCGAGGAAGTGCTCAAGAAGGTTGAGAAGAAAACCGGCGTGCGCCTCGAAGTCCTCTCCGGCGAGGAGGAGGCGCGGCTGACGTTCCTCGCGGTGCGCCGCTGGTACGGGTGGTCCGCCGGGCGCATCACCAACCTGGACATCGGCGGCGGCTCCCTGGAGATGTCCACCGGCACCGAAGAAAGCCCCGACCTGGCCGTGTCCCTCGACCTGGGCGCCGGGCGGCTCACCCACGAGTGGTTCGAATCCGACCCGCCCGAGCGCAAAAAGATCAACCTTTTGCGCGACTACATCGACGCTGAACTCGCCGGGCCCGCCCGCGAGTTCCACGGGCTGGGGGAGGCGGGGCTGGCCGTCGGCACCTCGAAGACGTTTCGCTCCCTCGCTCGGCTAACCGGCGCTGCACCCTCCTCAGCTGGGCCTTTCGTGAAGCGAACCCTCACCGCGCCGGGCCTGCGCCAGCTCATCGCGTTCATCTCCCGCATGACCGCAGCCGACCGCGCGGAGCTCGAAGGCATCAGCGCTGACCGCTCCCACCAGATCGTTGCGGGTGCCCTAGTTGCAGAGGCTGCCATGCGAGCGCTTAAGCTTGATAAGTTAGAGATCTGTCCATGGGCGCTACGAGA
Organism: Corynebacterium sp. UMB10119B; assembly: GCF_030228125.1. Classification (NCBI taxonomy): domain Bacteria; kingdom Bacillati; phylum Actinomycetota; class Actinomycetes; order Mycobacteriales; family Corynebacteriaceae; genus Corynebacterium; species Corynebacterium sp. UMB10119B. The sequence continues at coordinate 2,511 of NZ_JASPBG010000014.1, read as the reverse complement.
AGGCGTGATCCTCCGTTGGATCGACCAAGGGCATGACTTAGGAGATGACGAAGGAGACAACGACTGATGTCTGAGGACAAGCAGCTGACGGTTGCGGAGCTCCTCGCCCGGGCCCAGAAAACCAACCCGGACGTGGGCAAGCGTCCCCGCCGACGCCGCAGCTTGGAGGAAGGCGGCGTCTCGGTCGCGGAGCTGACCGGCTCCTTCAAGGCTGTCGACGCCCGCCCGGCCGAAGCGAAGCACTCCAGCGTGCCACTCGACGCACCAGCCGAACCCGCACCGGCGAAGCCTGCTGCTGAAAAGGCAGAGCCCGCGGCTGCAAAGCCTGCGGCCGAGAAGCCGGTTGACCCGCCCGCGGCTGCCGCGAAGGCCAGCCCTTCCGAGGACGAAACGACGCAGATCCGCGTCGTGGAGGACACCAAGGAGCCAGCGCAGCGCACCAAGGCTGAGCCTGCTGAGAAACCCGCTGAGGAAGACAGCCTCGACCTCTTCGACGACGACCATGTAGAGGATGTGGACGTCGAAAAGGTGGAGCCTGAAGCCGACGACGGCGCCGTCAACCCCATCATGCTGGTGCTCTTCGTGTTCATCGGCGTGGTTCTGGGCGTGCTCGGGTTCATGCTGTTCAGCTGGATCTGGGCGAACCTGGCAACCGCACTCGCAGCCATCCTGGGCGCCGCCGCTGTTGCGGGCGTCGTCTTCGGTGTGCGCGCGATGCACACTGGCCGCGATGGTCTGACCATGACGCTCGCGGGCGTTGCCGCCCTGGTCATGGCGTTCGGCCCGGCCCTGCTCTAAGGGCGTTTTCCACCACAGTGCCCCCGTGGCGCTAGTGTGTGGTGCATGGAAAAAATCGCAATCATTGGCGTTGGCAATATCGGCGAGGCCCTGCTGCAGGGGCTGATCGCCTCAAAGGTTGAACCGCACCACCTCATTGCCACCTGCCGCTCCGAAGAGCGCGTGGCGGCGCTCGCCGAGCGCTACGCCATCCAGGCCACGACGGACAACGTCGAGGCCGCCGCCGACGCCGACGTTGTCTTCCTGTGCGTCAAACCCAACCAGATCATTGACGTTATCGGGGAGATCGCGGAGACCGTCGCGAGCAACTCGGTGCCCACCGTGCTCGTCTCGATGGCAGCCGGCGTCGACATCGCCGACATGGAAGAGGCCATCTCGTCCGCGGGCACTCCGATCATGCGCGTGATGCCCAACACCCCGATGCTCGTGGGCAAGGGCGTGCTCGCCGTCTCCGCCGGCCGCTACGTGGAAGACGAGCAGCGGGAGGCCGTCGAAAAGCTGTTGACGTCCGCGGGCCGCGTCGTCGCCGTCCCAGAAAAGGCGATGCACGCCGTCACCGCGCTCTCGGGCTCGGGGCCCGCCTACTACTTCCTGCTCACCGAAGCACTTATCGACGCCGGCGTTGCCCTCGGACTGCCCCGGGACCTCGCTACGGAACTGGCCACCCAAACCTGCGCCGGCGCCGGAGCGCTCCTGGACCAGCACCCCGACCCTGTCGGCCTGCGCGCCGCCGTCTCCTCACCAGGCGGCACCACCGTCGCCGCGATCCGCGAACTCGAGGAGTCCGGCCTACGCGCAGCGATCTACCGCGCCACCGACGCCTGCGCGACGCGCTCCGAAGCTTACTGAGCCGATTGCGCCGGTTGCGCCGGTTGCGCCACAGCAGTCACCGCTTTCACACCAGATACGGGGTGTTTCTCCAGGCACTTTGAAAAATTATCGGCACATGAGTCGCATTAGGCCCAGTGTTCACGATAAGGTTGTTTGAAGCACGTGCGTGTTTCGTCCTGCAGGAGGGGAAGCCTGCAGCGCGACCGTGCTGAAGGGTTTATGAATTAATGGCAAATGAAGATAAAGGCAAGTTCTTAACCGTCGCTGAAGTCGCCGAAATTATGCGCGTCTCCAAGATGACGGTCTACCGCTTGTTGCACTCGGGTGAGCTGCCGGCAGTACGCGTCGGCCGTTCCTTCCGCGTCAACGAAACGGCGGTCAGTGAGTACCTTGAATCCTCCGTGTACGACGTCGGATAAATAGCACTCACCTTGCCCGAACCTTTTTGAGTGCCAAACACCTTGGTTGTATGCTTACACCCATTGCGTGCACCCCGGGTGGATGCCGGCACGTCAAGAACGTACTACGAAGAAACGAGGAAGCCTTATGGGTTCAGTGATTAAGAAGCGCCGCAAGCGTATGTCCAAGAAGAAGCACCGCAAGATGCTTCGTCGCACGCGTGTTCAGCGTCGTAAGCTTGGCAAGTAAGCTTTTGCAGCGCCCGCACCACATGGTTGGAGCGGGCGTTTTTTCATGCGTGTGGCTCGCGCTCCATACCGGTGAGCGAGCGAATTAGCCTGGGGAAATGCGGTTGTGGGCGTGGCTAAAACCCAAATGGTAGTAACAGGATTGTAGTAATCCCCGTTTGGGAGCGCGGACATTTCGTTGGAGTGTTGAGGGCTGGAAGGTATTCCGATGCCCGCAAAGTTCCCCGACACCGTC